>DASCRU010000211.1:0-5059 GCA_034400015.1 Candidatus Thalassarchaeaceae archaeon
TAGTTGAGGCATAACCCGAATACATGAATGGCAAGGGAGAAGGTAGAGGCCTCTACATTCTGATGCGAACGGTCCAGGTTGCTTTGGCAGATGACATTGTTAGTGATGATGAATCTGCAATAATGAAGGTGATTGAGTCGGTAATGGGATTAGATTCAGGAAGCCTCCAAGACTGCTTTGCAATAGCTCGTGAAGACATGTTATCCCCATTTACCGAATCAGATATCGAGAATCATACCAGTCGTAAGATGGGCGATCTTTCGATGTACCAGAATGTACTCATTACTGCATTGGATGATGAAATAATTACAGATGATGAAATGGCGATGTTAGATGTTCTTCGCCGTGTCCTCCGACTTCAAGCAGACGAACACTCTCTGATGGTCGAACAAATTAGATTACTCGCATCTCGCTCTGTTGGCTCTGAACGATTAACTGAACGTATGGAAAGGTATCTTGTTAGACATCCTTTCTCATGAGATTTTTGTTTTAGTCCGAACGTCCTAAATCCGTGGGCTTCTCTGGGAGTTCATGAAGCGCAGATTGAGCCTTGCCCTAGTTTTCCTGTTTCTCACTTCAATTATGTTTGCGTATGTTGATTCTAAGTCTCCTGAGGCATTAGAACAGAACTTATCTGAATTCGAATCTACGCCCAAAGCGAGCTCTTCTCAATTGCTTTGGTTTGCAAATGGAGGCGGAACCAATTCAGACAATATTCAAGGAATGGATGTGGATGATTTTGGGAATGTGTATGTGTGTGGATACTATTACCAAACAATGACTGTTGGTTCTATATCTACACCTTCTTCTAGTAGTAATTCTGCGGATATATTCGTAGCAAAATTATCTCCCACTGGAGATTGGTTATGGGTAAAAACAGCTGGTTCAACGAATACAGATTATTGTTATGATATTGATGTAGACAAGGGGGGGAATGTTAGCATTACTGGGATCTATTACGGCGCAATACAATTTGGGAGTACATCTCATTCTTCGAGTGGTTCTTATGATGTGTTTGTAGCTGTATTGGATACTGTTGGGAATTGGCTTTGGTCTGCAACTGTAGGCGCAAGTAGCAGCGATTACTCTCATGGGGTCGCTTTAGCAGAATCGGGGAATGTGTATATCACTGGATATTGGTCTTCTGGTACCCTTTCATTCGGCTCTGCTGGTTCTATCTCCTGTAGCAGTTGCTATTCTGATGGTTTCCTTGCCAGTCTTGATTCTCAAGGTAATTGGAGATGGGTAGAGCATTTTAGAGGTTCTTATTACGAGCGTGGGCGTTCAGTAGCAGTGGATGCCCAGGAGCGAGTATTTGTGACTGGAGAGTTTTCCTATCAGATTGAATTTACAGGTGGAGCTACGCTAAACAATGGTAACAGAGGATACGATTATTGGGGTTTCATAGCACAATACTCCTCCTCTGGAACTTATTCTTGGTCGAAGGAATTTGGATATAGTTCCTATGAGACATATCCTGAAGGAATAAGTGTAGATTCTGGAGGGAACGCTACTGTTTGTGGACGTTTCTATTACTACTCTGCATTCTCTGGAAACCAATTGACATCAAATGGAGGAAGTTGGGATATGTTTGTTGCTCAGATTTCACCGTCTGGAAATTGGAATTGGTACGACAAGGGGGGTGGAACTAGTACTGATTATTGTTTTGATATTTCATCAGAATGGGATTCGGGAGAAGTAGCAGTTACAGGATATTTTGCTAATACTGCTGTTTTCGGACCATATGGTCTCTCTAGTACTGGTTCAAACGATGTATTTGCTGCCACAATTTCTCAAACCGGTTCTTGGAATTGGGCCAAAGGATATGGTTCCACATCGGGAGATACAGGCTATGGAGCAGCAATATTAGGTGATGAGACATATTTCGGATTCAATTATCCCACTGCGTTTTCAATTAATGGCGTTCCAGTGAGCCATAGTGGTTCGAATGATTTTGCAGTCGTAGTACATGGTATTGATTCGGATGGCGATAAAGTAGGTGATAGGACCGATAGATTCCCAACGGATTCTACTCAATGGTCCGACTTAGATAGTGATGGATATGGAGACAACTGGAATGATCCATCTTGGAACTCATCTAGATCTGGTGGGCCCGGAATTTATCAAGATGGGGCGACGACTCCAGATTATTGCCCACTTGCATATGGCACTAGTTCTCGAGATGTATTTGGTTGTCCAGACGAAGATGGCGATGGACAATCAGATGAAAATGATGCATTTATTGGGAATTCTACTCAGTGGGCAGATGCTGATTCAGATGGATTTGGAGATAATCCCGATGGCGAGGCTGCTGATGATTGTCCGTTTGTATGGGGGACCTCCACTATAGATTCATTTGGGTGTACTGATTTGGATAGTGATGGTTGGTCAGATTTATCTGATGACTTCTTCAACAAACCAACTCAGTGGAATGATACTGATGGTGATGGGTTGGGAGATAATTGGAGAATTGCTTCTTGGAATTCTTCAAGAATGTCTCATTGGCCTGGAATTTGGATTAATGGTGCATATTTAGCTGATCCAAGTCCTTTAGATAGGGATAATGATGGTTTTGAGGATATTGAACTTGATTATTCCATGGGTCCATTTGATGATTGCCCAGATACTCCTGGTAGTTCGTTCCGTGATAGAAGTGGTTGTATTGATTCTGATGGAGATGGGTGGTCAGATATTTCAGATGCAATGCCTCAAAATCCTGATCAATATTCAGATACAGATGGAGATGGTTTTGGAGATTCACCTGGATACGCTGATTCCGATGATTGCCCTACACGACAGGGGACGTCATCAATTGATGTGATTGGGTGTCCAGATAATGACGGGGATGGAATCTCCAATGATGGTGATGATTGCCCTATTGATTTCGGGAATTCTATGAATGGGTGTCCAGATACCGATGGTGATGGAGTGCCAGATGTTGCTGAGTTCGGACAAATAGACGATTGCCCTGAAGAATCAGGTACTTCATCCGAAGATAGGATTGCATGTCCTGATAGTGATGGAGATGGATGGTCAGATTTGGGAGATGTTTTCCCATCTGATTCAAGTCAATGGTTGGATTCTGACGGTGATGGTTTAGGAGATAATCCGAATGGAACTAATCCGGACAGCTGTCCCGAAGAATCTGGCGACTCACAATTCAGTGGTATCATTGGGTGTCTAGATTCAGATGGTGATGGTTATGCAGATTTTATCGATGGCAATGCCACTGTTCCTGGAGGATGGTCAAATGATGCAACTTTGTGGTCCGATACTGATCAGGATGGATGGGCAGATCAGCAAGGTTTCTTGCTAAGTGACGATTGCCCTTTAATTGCTGGAAATTCAACACTTTTCACCAAAGGATGTCCCGATTTCGATGGTGATGGGTGGGCAGATATGGTGGATCCAGATGATGATAACGATGGTTTCACAACCTTTGATGAAATCAATTTAGGAACCAATCCTTACGACATAAACGATTTCCCTTTGGATGAGGATGGAGATAAAATTCCTGATCAATTACAACAGAGTTCAACTCTAGATCCTGCAGTTCAAACTGGGGTTTCAATAGGAATCTTGGTCATAATTATGATCGGAGCGATAATGTCGGTTCTAGTGTGGAGATCATCTACTAGTCGAAGAGGTAATTTTGAACGTCTTAGGAATTCTATTGATGAATCAGAAGGATTTGAAGGACTCATTGGTGTTGAGAAGGAAGTAGAATCATTATCTGAAAAAGGTAGAATTGATGCTGGTCAGACTGCATTGTTATTCGATCGCATAGGGGATAGGCGATTCCGACTTGAAGAAGAGATGCGTACAGCCCAACAAGCAGAATGGTGGGCGCATCAACAAGCTCAAGGACAACAAATTCAGCAGCAGGTCGACCATAATTCGTATAGTCAGCAAGGAACTGGTCAACAGGGTTGGGGGCATCAATAAGAACGCAGGGTTCATTTCCAACTCCTTCGGGGTAGATAACAATGAGAGTCATCAATGACACCATCCATGGGTCGTTTTCGATTGATGGGGTAAGGGAGGAATTACTTTCGACACCTGAATTCAACAAACTAAGCCACATCAAACAACTTGGTCTTGCTCACCTTGTTTTTCCAGGGGCTCACCACACTCGGTTTGAGCATTCATTGGGAGTGTCTCATATAGCCGGAAAAATGGCCGATAGCCTATCACTTTCTAATGAGGAATCCACTATTGTAGAAGTTGCCGCAATGTTGCATGATGTTGGTCATGGACCATATTCTCATACTCTTGAGCACATCTTACATGAAAGAGGAGGTGCAGATCATATGCATATTACTGAGGGGATAATCACAGGAGATTATGACATTCTTTCCGATGAAGAGAGAACACTTTTCCCAGAACGACGCACAGTTCCAGAGATTTTGGAATCTTACGGGATTGATCCCAAGGAGGTGGCTTCTCTGATACATGGCCCTGGTGCAGGGGGTAAGGAAAGAAATTTGTTCCATTGGGGCGAAGGTGCTGAGGCATTTGAATCAGAGGATCATACATTGGCTCATTTGGTGCATGGACCAGTAGATTGTGATCAGATGGATTACTTATTGCGCGATGCACATTTTACTGGTGTCCGACATGGGATTATCGATCATCATCGACTGATTCATTGTATGGAACGACATTCTGGAGACATAGCTGTAACAGAAGGAGGTTTGTCTGCTTTAGAGGGTATGATGACTGCTCGTGCCTTGATGTACAGTGCAGTATATTTCCATAAAGTTACTCGAATTACAGAAGTAATGTTGTCTCGTGCAGTTGAACGATCTAGTGATTCACTTCCAGAGGCTGTGGAAATGCAACGTATGGTTGATGCAGAAGTATGGCATGCTATGGATTCTGCTGGACCATTTGCAAAGGACATGCTCAAGCGATTGAAGTATAGGAGGTTGTTGAAGAACTGTGTGACTCGGAGGATGGAGGAACTGACTTCTGATCAAATCGATCGTTTGGTTTTCCTCGCCACAAATGCCGATGAGAGGATACAAGTCGAAGATGAGATTGCTCGTCGTTCAGGCCT
>DASCRU010000212.1:0-7168 GCA_034400015.1 Candidatus Thalassarchaeaceae archaeon
ACAATGAGAATAGTTGATTTTTTCAATAATAACTACCTGAATGGTTCATGCTCGACCGGTTGATGGATGACCTTTCCTCTAGAGATGAGATTTCATGGGCATGTCTAGTAGGAGAAGACGGAACGCCAATTAGGGTGCGACCAGGGGTACTTTCCACCCCAGAAGCAGCAGCAGCATTGGCCGAACAAACAATGGCAAGAGCCGAAGAACACCTTGGTGGAAACAAATTGCATCGAATGAGTCTTGTTGGAGAAGATGGAATAATTGTCCTTGTTAGAGTAGGAGAATCACATGTTTTGATTTCATGCGGACGAGATAATCGAGGACACGGTACAGTAAGAGCAACAACTACAGAAATCGCAGATAGGATGAGTTCAATGATTGCATCAGGAATCAATCAAACAAAGGACCGATGATTTCAATCCCGGTCTGCCCTACTTGAATTGCTTGTTTTTCCATGCTATGTTGGATATGCCTCATTTTTTCGATTTGAAGAGTTCGGACAATTTGCCCATTTCTCAGATCTACGCCCATGTTTAGAATGGCATCAGCGAGGAAACCTTCGTTCCCCTCCAACTCTGCATTTTGATCAGAGTGGCGCTCAGTGATTATGAATGTGTAAAGTCCCTGCTCTCTTAGAAAATCAAAGAAATCAAACATTCTCTTTCTCATCTCTTCGTCCACAGTAGTGAGGCTGTAAATCGCACCGAGGGAATCCAAAACAAAAACTCTGAAATTGTCGCCTTGCTTCTTCTTGAAGTGTTCAATCATCTTCCTAGTGAATTTCAAATAATCCATGTCCTGATTACCTCCTTTTCGGAGTTCCGTAAAATCAGTAATCTGCAGACTTCTAGGGAGTCTGATGCCTAATGAGCGAGTGCTTTTTTGTAAACTTGCTACAGTCTCTTCAACAGTGCAATATAGTCCGAAACCGCCCTGATTCGCAAGATGATTAGAAATCATCGTCATACAAAAACTCGACTTCATTGAACCGGGGGGGCCAGTAACCAGAGTGAGATACGGAGCCTCAACATCTCTTTCCAAAACGCGATTCATTCCTGCAATACCTGTGAGAAACATGATTCAACCTCAATCTGTCGGGGGGGCTAGGTAAAGATAACTCTTGCCGCAGGTCGTGGGAGCAGCACATCGTTCTAAAGGGTCGTGCTTATATCCCGTAAACGACTGGGGTGATTGCTGAGCGTAATGCCATTGGTGATATGATGAAATCACTTATCAAAAATAGAAAGCCATTGGTAGAAAAGAAGACCAATTCATCTCGCGAAGAACGTAATCTACAAAACGACGAAGTCAAGCGATGGGTTGCAACCCGAAAAGGGATTCAAGATACATTAAGAAAACTCATGGATGAAATGGATCGGCAGCAGGAAATCCGAGAGTCGGAGAATCAAAAAGTGCGTGATTTGAAGGTTATTCGCAAAGAGAAAACAAAAATTATGCAAGCAATCCGTACAGAGTTATTTGCAAATATAGATAATAATCGAGCTAGTGAAAGAAGTAAGACTCGAGGAATCAAATCCATTAAGATGGAAATGGATAAACTTGAACACAGATATGAGACGAATTCAATTACTGAAAAGAAATTTCAAGAAGCAAGGAAGAAGTTAATCCAAGAAATGAAAGAAGCAAAAGAAAGTAAAATCCCCCATAATGACGGTCCTTCTGAACTCCGGCATCGACTAAAAAAGGCAGAGTCAGAGCAAGAAGAAGCGCATGCAGCAGTAGATGCAGCAGCGATTGTAGCTCAATCTGCACACGATTTAATGCATGAAATCAGAAAAGAAGTTTCAAGACTAAGAGATGAGCATTCTGATGCACATCGCCAGGTGGAGAAATATCGGCGAATCGCAGACAAGCACCATAGAAAATGGTTGGTTGGAGTGCGTTGTATACAATCTATTGATGGAATACATAATTCTTCAATTGACGAAGTTGAGGCTGATGAACAATCATCAAGTGTGGAAGCTCGTGATTTAATGGACTTACTAATGTCTGGTGAATCACTCGGCGTAGATGATCTCATGGCATTCCAGAGAAATAATTAGATGTGATTCGATGATACAATCTCAAGACATTCGTGGAATCCTAGATGATTACGACCAATTGAAACTCAGAATCGGAATGACTGCTAGCCATAGTGCCCTAGACATCTGTGATGGGGCTATTGAGGAGGGATTTCCCACTGTCGCTTATTGCCAAAAAGGTAGAGAAAGATTGTATTCTGAATACTTTCGCACTCAACGGTCTTCTTCTGGCAGAGTAAAAAGAGGGATGGTTGACAAAGCCGTAACTCTTGAACGATTCGATGGGATATTGGATCCACAATTCCAAGCAGGGATGAGAAACAGAAACATGATTTTTATTCCAAATCGAGCCTTTACCTCATACTGTGGAATTGATGCAATCGAGAATGATTTCAGTGTTCCAATGTTCGGTTCAAGATCTATGCTTCGAATGGAAGAAAGAACCGAAGAGTTAGACTATTACTGGTTACTAGATAAGGCTGGACTTCCTGCTCCAGAAGCAATTCACGACCCTCAGGATATTGATTGTTTAGCGATAGTCAAACTCCATCATGCGCAGAAGAAATTAGAACGAGGATTCTTCACATGCGCATCATTTGAAGAGTATGTAGAGAAATCGAATGAGCTACTTTCTCAAGGTGTAATTGATCAGGAAAGTCTCGATGGAGCCAGAATAGAACGTTATGTCATTGGGCCAGTTTTCAATCTCAACTTCTTTTATAGTCCTCTAGAAGAAGAAATGCCTAAGTTAGAACTTCTGGGAGTTGATTGGAGATTTGAGAGTAGTTTAGATGGTCACGTAAGATTACCTGCACCGCAACAAATGACTATGCCAGCTCATCAACAAATTCCCGAAATGACTGTAGTCGGACATAATACTGCTACAATTCGCGAGAGTTTGCTTGAACGTGCATTCGAAATAGGTGAAAAATTTGTCGAAGCAAGTAAAGAGCACTACGACCCAGGAGTCATCGGCCCATTCTGTCTGCAGACATGTATCGATAAAGACATGGAATATCACATCTATGATGTAGCACCTAGAATAGGTGGTGGGACTAATGTTCATGTGAATGTAGGTCACCCATATGGCAACTCATTATGGCGGCGCCCGATGAGTACGGGGAGACGAATTGCATTAGAAATCAGACATGCAGCAGAACAAGATAGACTCCTTGAAGTCCTCACCTGAGGGTTGTAGTAAAGGGATGGATTTTCCCATTTACTGCATTCAATATATTTGTGGAAGAACCGGGTACTTCCATAATCCATGCAGGCACCAATATTGGAACTGCATCAATTTCTGTAGAAGAAGGATCAAGAGTCCAAGTACCTTGTAATCTTACAGAAGATAACGCATCAGGAGAATATGTTTTCCGAGACTCTGTGACTCTTGCAATACTCTCCAGAACTAATGCTTCTTCCATCCATGAAGTAGGGGGTAATATTCGCAAATCCGGACGATGGCCAAGGAAAATAGGGTCGTCTATTACCTCAAATGAATCAAATAATGGTGATTCTAAAATTCCCCACCAAGCACGTTCAGTATTGGATTCAGGACCTCTTAGAATTCCCATTACACTCCAAATCCTAGCCTCTACAAGAACAGCAGTAGGTCTAACACTACCTATTGGATTTCTTTCGATCCATGTTTCAAGATCTACAGTAGGAGCCATAGTCATCAATTGATTTCGTATGGATTCAAACCATGCAGATTCTAAGCGGATTTCCTCGACTTCAGATATAGAATCAACGCCAACTTCGGAAATATTATTGGAAACTTGAGCATGAATCTCACCCGACAATATTGCCTCACCTAACCAATTTGATAGCAATTCAGGAGCCCATATTTCCAAATCAATACCAGGTTTCTCAGGTAGTCGGAGATTTGACGCTAAAGGGCGTTCGGAAAGAATCCAATGTTGACCAGGTAATGCATCTACTATCCACCGGTCAAGCTCTACTCTATCTAGAATCGTCCAACCATCAGGAGCATGCCAAACTGTGGTATGCATCCGTGCAGGTCCATTATTGAGTCCGATGGGGGGTTCAGAAATCCGGCCTAGTGGTCGAATTGACGGAGTCCCAATGGCTAATGAATTAGGTTCAAGCACCGCTCCACGATGCCTCAATAGACCTACAATCAAATCATCCATCGACCACTGAGAGACGGAAGAAGGCCTTCAACCGATTGGTAGGAAATGAACTTTCAATCTACATTCGGGCGAAGTGTAAGTAAATCCGAATCCCCTGCATCGATTACACAAATCGAACTTACCGCAAATGGTTTTGCACAAGCAGCACCCAACTCTCGATTCACCATCTCAAGTTGATGAAGAGGGACATCTGGATGTCTTGATTTTAGATTTTCAATGAAATCAGAGGGGCAATTAGCTGCTAATAATACCATGCGAGCTTCACCTGAAACACAGGAAGCCACGGTTTGATTCTGACCGAACAGCAAAGATCCGCTCGAAATCGCATTTTTCAATTGTCTTGGTAAATCATCCATTTTTTTTCATCTCCATTCTCAGCCAAAGCATCTCATGGTCTCAATTAATCCTCATTAGGAACATAGTACAGATCTACACTTCCAGTACCTAGTGCAACCGGTTGACCAACAATAATATTCTCAGCAACACCTGTCAGATAGTCTGTCTCTCCTCTAATACCTGCATTTAGTAAATGATTCACTGTAACTTCGAAAGCAGCACGAGCAAGAATACTATGCTTGTTACCTGAAACACCATGGCGGCCAATTGCTCTTACTCCACCTTCTGAAGTCATTACATCTGATACAGTCAGTAGATGTCGAACATCCACATCAAGACCTGCACCTTCCAAAGTCATCAACATCTCGTTGATAATTGACTGTCGCGCAGCTTCAATTCCTAGATATTTGTGAATCTCCATGATATTGTTAGTATATGTTCGAGAGCGATCAACTCCTTTGAACTCACTCACCTTTGCAAGATTGCTTCCAATTGTGGAGATATAGTATTCCCCAGTATCCTTAGTTGGACCCTGAATATTAGCACGAATGACGTCCTTTACACCCTTCAGCTTGACTTTCTTCACCTTATCTTCAAGAGCAAGAAGGTCAGTATAGGTGGGCGGATTTGCAGCCATATCTGCCATTTCCTCTTCCTTTTTTACACCAGGTACAATGGTTAGTTCAGTTGGTTTGACATCGTCATTGGCCCCAATATAGAGTCTAAGGCTTCTAGATAATTTATCCCTAACTTCACTCGCCGTCATATCCTTCATTCTGAGGTTCTTATTGTTTAGAGATAAAGTCAAAAATCGTTGAGCGACGTTTACTTCAATCCCAGCAATGTCTCCAGTCAATGTAGTTTCAAGGGATGCAGCCAGTTTTTGCACCTTCTTCTCAACAGTACTAAACGGCTTATTCTTCTCATCTACGGCGTCTAGATAAATATTCATCGTAGGGGTTTCAGGAGTCTTTCGAGCATCTACAATCTCGATGATTCTTGGTAAACCCTGAGTTACGTTAACTGTTGCCACACCTGCATAATGGAAAGTTCTCATCGTCATCTGAGTACCAGGTTCACCAATAGACTGAGCAGTAATGATTCCCACTGCCTCAAAGGGGTCAACCTTAGTTTTTGAAAGAGCTGAACCCATGGATTCGATAACTCCACCTGCTTGCTTTGCTGTAAGTTTGGAAACATTCCTAGCATGTAGACCAATGACTAAATCATGAATCATCCTTGGAGTAAGCCAAACTTCTTGCTTGATTGCAGCTTGTCTAATCTGTTCGAATAGAGGATCTTCTTTAGTCTCAAAGAAATCTCGATCAATTTGAACCATCTTACTTTCTTGATCATAGTGTTGAAGACTTCTAACAGTTTCACTTCGACGACGAGTTGCACGCTTTCTCTTGACAGTAAATGTTTGTGCAGCAGGAGTTGCCTTGTTCTTACCCGCAGATTGAATGACATTGTGGATTTGTTCGCCAGACTTTGAATCGGTCCCACATATCTTCGCAATCTCAACAGGAGACAGTAGAACTACATCATCCCATTTTCGATCATCTGCTAGTTCGTGGGCATAACTCTCCTGAACTCCCAAATCCTGAAGTTTCTTCTTCGTTGCACTCTTGACAGTCATATTCACTTACCCCCCAATGCATCATCCAAAACGGATTCGATATTGACTGGATCTCCCTTCTTAGAACGAGCAGGATCCACACGATCTTCTCCATAATGGAATTGTATGATTCGATTTGCAGTGTTCCTCACAGATGACGCGTCGTCATCCCAGACCTTCAAATCGTCCATTGCATTAATCAAACGACGCTGCATATATCCAGACTTAGCAGTTCTAACTGCAGTATCTACAAGAGACTCTCGACCTGAAACTGATAGCATAAAGAACTCGGTTGGTTCTAAACCTCTCTTGAATGAAGATGATACAAATCCTTTCTCTTTAGCACCACGTTTAGAGCGGCCGAAATGAGGGAGTACACGATCTTGATAACCACGTTCAAGTCGCTTACCTCTAACCTTTGGTTGACCAATTGAACCTGCCATCATAGCAAGGTTATCCATGTTTCCACGGGCGCCTGAAGTAGCCATTAGAACTGCAGAGTTATCATCTCCAAGGTATTCTTTTGCAACACTCGAAGTAGAACTCTTGCACTGATCTAGAATTCCCATGATATTCTGTTCAAGAGTTTCCAACGGTGTTCGACCAGGGGCTTTTTCGTATTTTGAGCCATCCTTGCCAAACTTGACTAGTTCTTCATCGACTTGATCAGAAGCAGTCTGATTGATGTCGCGAATCTCTTTCGTAGCCTCAGGAGGAAGATCTTGGTCATCAATTCCAGTAGTGAAGCCCATGGACGTACAAATTGCAATAGTCAAGCGAGTCATGTCATCAAGGAACTTTGCGCCTGTCTTGGTACCATGAGTTTGGACGACTGCATCCAGCAATCTTCCATCTTCTGCTCCAATAGCTCGCTTATCCAAGGTTCCAGAGACAGTACCACCTTCAACGTTAACTGTATCATTACTACGACTAGTATACTGAAGACGGAAACCATCTGGGACAATTAAACTCATCAAATCTGTACCAAGATATCCAGTAATCCCATCCTTCTTACG
>DASCRU010000213.1:0-3064 GCA_034400015.1 Candidatus Thalassarchaeaceae archaeon
AATATCTCGATGCGGAAGATAATTGCCTGATGCCCCCTCGGCGGGGCATGCGCTGCACGTCATTATTGGTCAGTTTTTTGTTACTGACGTCAGTGTTGCCTGGTTGTCTTAAGGAAGAAACACCTCCTCCGTTGCCTCCTGAAGAACCTGAATTTCCTTCAACATTCGTAACAGGTCCTGATGGTTTTCCAGTGGATGAAGAATTGATTCCAATGTCCTTTACTTTCAGTGATGTTGGAGAAACCGGAAAAGAACCTAGTATTGGCATAACTTCTAGTGGTTGTATTTTCTTTATTGCGATGGAGAAAGTAATGAGGTCATGTGATTATGGAGAATCATGGGTGGAAACACAAGATCCAGTTCAATGTTCACCTACTACAAGTGACCCATATGGTTGGGTAGATCCAATTACAGATAGAATATTCAATGTTCAAATGATTGGATTAGAAACATCTTGGATATGTTGGAGTGATGATGATGGTGAAACTTGGTTAGGTAATCCTCATGATTCAGGAACAACTCCAATTAACGATCACATCAAACTTGCAAGCGGCCCATGGACAGATTCGGGATATGGGGCTTTAGGACAATTTACTAGCGGATTTTATGAAACTGCAGTATACTATTGTTACAATAAACTAGCTGGAATTTTTTGTTTCACCAGTTTCGATGGAGGTGCAACCTTTGAAGCAGGTGGCCAAATCATCGGTTTGGCTACGACAAATGGTGGACTACATGGTGCTATATCAACCGCTCCAGATGGAACAGTATATGTTACTCCGCGTGTAGAAACTCCTACTGTAATCGTTTCCAACGACAATGGATTTACTTGGTTTGAACGTTCCATGGGGGAGGATGTTGGAACACCTTATCCTAGAAAGAATTCTGAGGTTTCAACAGACTCTGAATCAAACGCATACCATATTTGGACCGGATCCGATGAAGGTGTTTACATGTCTAGATCAACAGATTCAGGAGAAACTTGGGAGCAAGAGAGTATTCGAATTTCTCCAGCAGGTGTAATCTCTTCCGTATTTCCTCAAACCGATGCTGGCGACCCTGGAAGAATAGCAGTAACTTATCTTGGGAGTCAAAATTCTGAGATGTTGAATGAATCCGATATCGACGGTTCTGCTTGGAATGGCAATGCACATTATGCTCCGAATAATGCTACCTATCATCTTTACATAACCTTCAGCCTTAACGCATTGGATGAGAATCCGATTTTCCATACTTATCGAGTAACAGATGATCCTGTTCAGGTTGGTTCTATCTGTCTTAATTCAGGTGATTGTAGAGATATTGGAGGGTCAAATCGTAACTTGTTAGATTTCAATGATTTACATATCGATAGAGAAGGTCGTGTTTATGTCGCCTTTGCTGATGGTTGTACTGGTGAGTGTGCAAGCAATGAGAATTCAAGTGCCGAAGATTCTAGAGATGGTAGGGGTTCTGTATACTATCTTTCAAGTGGACCTAGTTTGTTTGAATCATTTGGTGATCTTGAACCCTTGTTGATTCCAATAGAAAATGGTGATGAAGAAATGAAATCTACAAATCAAGCTATTACTAGAGAAGAAAATTCAGAATCTACTGAATAATTAGTCGACCCATCGATAGCGTTTTTCTCCAGGTAGGCCGCCACTTACTTCTCGAACAATAGCAAATTCTTGACTAGGTTCGATGATTGACTGGGTAGTACTTCCTCTATGCAATGCTTCGTAGTCATCACTAAGGATTGGCCTGCGCAAATCTAGACGTTCAAACAGGAGGAATCTTGAGGCAATTTCTTTCCATTGAGGCTGAATAATCCCTTCAAAAACTTTAGCCTTGGCTCCAGAACCATATCCGCAAAGTCCAATTCGTTGACCTTCAATTGAATTATTTTCTTCATAGTCGCATTCAAGCGATGACATCAGTGCAAGGAAAATGGATCCAGTGTATTGATTTCCAATTAGACTTGAGGCTCTTTGTCCACGCTCAATTCTTTCATCAGCGAATTCTCTGAATGCTTTGGTCTTTGAAATAGCACGCCTATATCCGTCGTTTGCTTTTTCAAATTCAGCCATTCCTTCTGGTGTATCTTCAAAGTCATCAATTAGAGGCTCTAAACCAATATCTTCGATGATTTCATCCCATACAGGTGTCCCTCTGCGATCATGCCTAAACACATCTGGAAACATTCTCTTTCCTTGAAATGCATAAGGAAGATGAACTATAATTCGCTTCCATTGTTCAGTAAGTATTCGGTCCTTTTCAGGATTTAGGCGCCCATTTCTCTGGGCTTTTCCATGGAAATCAATGAATGCCTGTTTTACTGATTCCATGTAACACCTATTCGAAAATTGTCCATCGAAAACCGGGGTATCTCGATGAATTTTCAATGTATCTTCGGCGAATAATTCATCATTAGACATCTTGGAACCTCGTAGATTTCGCATCATGCGATCACTAAGCCCTGATTTGAAAGATTGTCCCGTTTCGCGAGCTAAATCTAGTACTCGTTCAATGACATTCTTGACTGGAACTTCTCTTCGTGGTTTGAAGAAATCATGGACTGGCATAGTGGAAACTCCCCAATTATCTGGAATCACTAACAATCGTGGATTTGCTCTGATTAAGATGCCTCCTCCGCCTGCTCCTTGAGTATATTCTCCACTTGATTCCATGTCGTATTTTGCATTGTCACTGAAAACTACAATTCCAATACGCTCCTCTTTTTCACCACCTCTAGCAACCCAATCTAGTGTATTGTGTAGTGCATCAACAGCGCCAATACATGCGAAAGTCATGTCGACAACATCGCAATTCCTGAAACTATCAGGGCCATGTTCCTTTGCGTATCGTTGTTGAAGCATGTCGATGATGTATGTTGCTGTAGGCTTTGCACCATCTAAAGCAGACTCAGTTCCAAGATATATTCTTCCTATTTGAGAGGGCAATAATCCGTTTCGATCGATAAGTCGGGCAACTGCATTAGCTCCCATGGTAGCAGTGTCCTCATGTGCATCTGGGATTGCCATGGCATTCAGCCCTAGCCCCTTATTCAGTTTCTCAAAATCGG
>DASCRU010000214.1:0-2905 GCA_034400015.1 Candidatus Thalassarchaeaceae archaeon
CTCAATCAATAACGGATAATTTTACTCACGTGAATGAACTCATAGAACAAGTTAGATTAGCAGTTCAATCAAAAGGTTGGGAAGATGTAAAGACATCTGTTAAAGAAATTGAATGGATTGAATCGATTAATCCTGCAAAAAGAACGATGATGGCATTCCTACCAAATCAGAATGGGGGGCCCGGCATTCGAATTGAGTTGTATGTTGAAGAAACCGTTCACCAAAATGCTCAACGATATTTCTCAGTTGCTAGGACATTAAAGGATAAATCAAAAGGAGCCGCAACAGCTCTAGAAGAAACCGAAAGGAAGCAACGCAAAGAAGAGAAAAAGCGAGCTAAAGACGAGGCTGCAGGTAGAGTTGGGAGAATAAAAAGATCCAAACGGATCTGGTTTGAACGTCATAGATGGGCTATGTTATCTGATGGGCGATTGATGGTAGGAGGGAGAGATGCTAGGGGGAACGATGCCGTTGTGAAAAAACACCTAGGCAAGGATGATCTCTATATCCATGCTGATTTGCATGGAGCTCCCTCATGTTCCCTAAGAATCACAGAAGGGTTTCAGATAGATTCAACTCCAAATCCAACATTACCAGAACACGTTCCTTCATTCAGGTTGACTCAATCTCCTGATTTCGGAGAACCTAGCAAAGAAGTTCTTGCAGAAGCAGCACAAATCGCAATCTGTTGGTCTCGTGCTTGGGGTTCAGGAGGAGGGGCTGCAACTGCATTCCATGTGCGTTCGACACAAGTTTCCAAGACTGCAGAAACTGGTGAATCATTAGGAAGGGGGGCTTTCGTAATTCGCGGTCAAAGGACATGGTATCGGAATATGCCAACAGAATTGACCCTTGGAGTGGTTGCAATCAATGGGATTCCATTGCCATTAGTTGGTACTCATTCTACAATCTCAAAAATCTGTCCAAAATGGATCCGAATGCAACCAGGGATAGAGAAAAAGGAATCCATTGCAAATCGAATCGCTAAGGCAACAGGGCTCGTACAAGACGATGTTCTGGGGTGCCTCCCCCCTGGTAATCTAAACATAGTCGAAGATCAAAATCTGATTTCAAAAAAATAATCAAGAGAGGATTTCAAGGAATCTATCTTTTTCTATTGCCTTTCGAATGCACCGAGCAATGCGCTGTCCAGTACTCATTCCTGTTTCATTGATGTCTGAGTAAGGGGAACCTCCTACAGCAACATTGCTGCCTGCAACAATTCTAGCACTAACTTCAAACACTCTAAATTCAAGTTTGTCTGTAACAATTGTTTCTAAACAGAAGGGGCCAATCATTCCCTTCTCACATCCTTCTAACTCCATTGAAGCGGCTACTGCACCTTCACCAAGTTTGAAGGCCTTTGGAAGAAGAGATTCACGGAGAACTGCGGGTGTATTTCCCGTCACTACAAATGATGGTTCGAGACCCATATCTCTCAAATCACTAAGACTTCCTAACTTGTAGAATTCGTCAACATTGGCTTCGTCACGTCGATCAATACTCATCAATTCTAATCGCCCTAAGGTTTGATTGGAATTCGAACCTATTCCTTCTACTTGATATCCATCATCTGGAATTGGATCGAAAAAGAATTGAAAATAGTATCTAGTTCCTAGAACATATTCCTGAATTGTAAACTCCTCCTCTAAATCCACATTTCTTCTGAAATCTCTGAAGTCTCGGGCGATAAAATAGCCCCTACCACCTTTCGCTCCGGCATACTTCACAATCACTGGACCATCGATGTCCTTTGGATCATCTATCACCTTGGGCATTTCACATCCTCCGGATTCAAGCCAGATTCGTTGCCTTTCACGACTTCCTTCCCATTCCAAGATGTTACGATTCCCAAAGGTAGGGACACCTAGTTCTTGGAATAAATTCGGTCCAAGATATTCAACCAATGAACCATGAGGAATCATTACCGCATTTCGTTCTCTAAGGAATTCACCGTAATCCATCAATTGCTTGTAGTTATCTAGAATCAACCATTCATCGGGTTCTGCTCCGGGAAATGCACTGTACATTTTTCGGCGTTCTTCCCCTACACATATCCCCAATGTGCGGAATCCTTCTTGACGAGCACCATGGAGAATCTGGAGCGAAGAATGTGAAGCCACTACTGCGATAGTGATTGCAGAGCAGTCATACGATTCCACCCACTCAGAAAGTGGAATTGCGCCTACTGCCATTAGGAACCGGTCAAGTATGTGGTTATTGACGATTGTCCAAGCAATGGAAATCAGCGATGAGTCGAAATGCATTACAAACCGAACCCACTGATGCAGTGCATGGGCGGGGGTTCCGGGGGACGTTCCAGTTATGGAGACTATCTCAATTTGGACGAACTTCTTTCGTTACAACGCGGCAATGATGTGTCTTCTGATGAGATGCATTTTATCGTGGTTCACCAGACATTCGAACTCTGGTTCAAACAAGTTATTCGAGAATTGGCAGAATCAAGAGATACTCTAGCTTCACAACAAGTAGCTGAAGACAAAATTCCAGCAGTAGTCCATAGACTAGGGCGCGTTACAGAAATCTTCAAACTCATGGCTCACCAATGGACGGTGATGGAAACTCTATCTCCTCAAGATTTCCTAGTGTTCAGAGATGGTTTAGGAAGCGCGTCGGGATTTGAATCCTACCAAATGAGGGAACTTGAGATTCTTGTCGGTCTTTCTAACGAACAGAGAACCGGTGGAATGGATCCAATCGGCCGATTTAGGAAAATGGCAGATGAATCGGAGAGTGGAGCTAAAGCATTGAAACGATTGGAAGATCGGATGGATGAAGCCAGTCTTTGGGACACTGCTAGGTCATGGCTAGGAAGAACGCCAATCATGGGTTCTTCTCCAGGAGATGATGAAGATGGGAATGTTGTCCAATCATACGTTGAATC
>DASCRU010000215.1:0-4679 GCA_034400015.1 Candidatus Thalassarchaeaceae archaeon
TAATCGAACGTCAAGATCTATGTGCTCCTCCATATGATACGAATGCAGGACGATTATCGGAACGACAATATTTGATAGAGGAATTACAACAAATTTTCCGAAATCAATCAATTGAATATTGGTTGCAACATCTTGGTGATGCTGGAGTTCCTTGTAGCCCTATTATGGACATTAGTCAAGCATTTTCAGACAAGCATAGTATGCAAAGAGAATCGATATGGACATTGGATGATGGCAGTTCTTCGGTTGCTAGTGCCTTCCGTTTCTTTTCATCTACACCTGCAACGCCAGGTCGCCCGCCTCCGAGATTAGACGAACATAGATCAGAAATCATTAGCGAATGGCTTTCTTGAGACACATCTAGATTTAGCGAATATTGCGAATGTCTCATAGGGTACTAGCCGTTGCTTCATGTTGCGGTGATGTACTTGGAGGACTGGAGAACATTCGACATTGGTAATCCCACAGAAGAGCATGCAATGCTTAGAGAGATGATTCGGGACTTCGTTAAAGATGAGGTAGAGCCTCAGGCGCACGAACACGATAAGCATGAACGATTCAATGTAGAATTATTCAGGCAATTAGGTGATTATGGCCTCTTAGGAATCACAGTTCCAGAGGAATATGGTGGTGCCGGTTTGGATGCCACTGCAGCAGTGATTGCTAATGAGGAGATTTCTGCCAGTGATCCTGGATTCGGATTGGCATATCTTGCACATTCTATGTTGTTTGTGAATAATTTAGCTCAGAATGGTTCAGAGGAACAAAAACAGAGAATTCTTCCAAAGGTTTGCTCTGGTGAATGGATTGGCGCGATGGCAATGTCTGAGCCTAATTATGGGACAGACGTAGTGGGGATGGAAACAACTGCAGAGTTGAATTCAGACGGAAATTGGGTAATCAATGGAAACAAGATGTGGATTACTAACGGTTCAATCGATGATGAACGTACTCCAGCTGATGTTGTTTGGGTTTACGCGAGAACTGGAGTCGATGATCGTGGTCGCCCTCAACTATCAACATTCATAGTCGAAAATGGAGCACCAGGTTATTCAGTTGGCCAAAAAATATACGATAAAACAGGTATGCGTGCATCCAATACAGCAGAACTAGTTTTCGCTGACTGCATTGTTGGACCTGAAAGTCTCGTTGGTGAACCAGGTTCATCCATACAGCATATGATGAAGAATCTAGAGATTGAAAGATTGACCCTAGCAGGGATGTCTTTGGGCATTGCTCGAAGGTCATTGGATATCATGAATCGTTATGCTAGCGATAGAGTAGCCTTTGGGAAACCAATCCGTTCTTTTGGACAGATGCAGCGATACATCGGAGAATCATATGCAGAGTATAGGGCCATGAGGGCATATGTCTACGATACTGCTAGGCAATTAGATTTGAATGAAGGTGGGCAAAGACTGGATAGTGATGGAGTAAAATTGTATTCTACTACGAAGGCAAAGGAAATTGCAGATAGGGCAATACAGGTCCTTGGAGGTTATGGGTATGTTGCTGAATATGTAGTTGAAAGATTGTGGAGGGATTCTAAGTTGATGGAGATAGGTGGTGGGACCATTGAGAGCCATCAAAAGAATATCACTCGTGATCTTGCTAAGGATCCAGATGCGGTGAATCGCTAATGTCTCGAGAGACGTTCATTGAGATTCTTGGATTGAAAGAATTGGATAGAGCCGGTTGGTTGAGATCTGGCTTATCAGATGTTGAATCTGTGGCTGCACACTCATGGGGGGTTGCATTCTTGGCATTCCATTTATGTCCTGATGAAATCAATCGTAATCGAGTAATAGAAATGGCAATTTGTCACGATGTTGCAGAAGTTAGTGTTGGAGACATAACTCCTCATGATGGAGTATCTGAAGAAGAAAAAGTTCGAATGGAGACAGAAGCAATGGTGCAAATTTCATCTAGACTCCCTCAGGGTGAACGTATGCTGGAACTCTTTCAGGAGTATGAATTAGGGGTTACTCCTGAGTCTAGATTTCTCAAACTTTGCGATAAGTTAGACATGGCATTGCAATCATATGTGTATCAATCTAGGACTGATGATGACTTGTCCAATTTTCGCATCACTGCTAGTAAGTTAGTTGTCGATTACGGATTCCCTAATTTGTTAAGAAATTAGTGGTAGCTCTGCCCGGATTCGAACCAGGGTCACCAGGTCCAAAACCTGGTATGATGGACCACTACACCACAGGGCTATGCCCCCTTCGGTGAGAGTATGGGATTTGGACTTACGGGTATGTAATTATCCTTGAATCAGTTTATTCAATCAATTCAACTGATGGTTTGAACATCACAATTCGGCCATGTTCATTGGAAGATTCCATCTGTTATCTAATTATCAGGGTCAATAATTCGATACGGTGAAAGACATTACTTCTCTTCGATACATCATGGGGTCGAGGATAAAGGCATTATTGCTCATATTTTCCTTCATGGTTGTGCCGTGGACTCATTTCCCAACATCGCCTACATTCGATACTATTTTACTGAGTGAAGCTGAAAATGAATCCGCATCCTCCTTGATGTTACATCCTTGGTCACCAGGTACAGCATTTATTGATCGATCTTTTGAGAATCTAGATTCAGAAGAAGTAACGGCGATTGTTCTAACAGATCGTCTCCAAACATTGCATGAATGGCAAACAGAAAGAGGTTTTTTGATTCCTCAGGCAGAAGAATCTGGTAGCGATAAATTAGTCGAAACATTTCCTTCTCAAGGTATTCTAGAACATCGTACTGTCAAACTTCCGGGCCAATTAATTCCTAAGTTATCTGGAATTCCAGGTGTTCGTGCTGTATTTCCTGATCCTGGAGCACCTGAACCCTACGATACAGATTCTATGATTTCGCCTACTAGTGTTCGTTCTGGCGAATTACATGGTGCAACAGATGTCTGGGATAATGGTAGAAATGGAACCGGTGTAATCGTTGCTGTTGCAGATAGTGGTATTGATTTCGCTCACCCTGATCTCAATGGCACTCAAGCAAGGTACGATAATTCATCATCTCCATATCATGGATGGCCATTAATGCATGACCCCATGAGTATACTCCTTTGGTTGAGAGATGCACAAGCATATCCAGAAAACGCAGGGTCTTGGTGGTCAGATACAAGTGATACAGATATTGATGCAAATAACGATTCATTACTTGATGGAACAGGATTTTCAATTCATGGAATTCCAACATCGATTTCTGGAGTTTACCACCTCGGCGAACATCCTGACTCGAAACTTATTTCACGAGCAGGTGGTGATGTTCCAGTTTTGGTAGTGGATTCAGTGATTTCTGGAATCTATGACACTGTATATGTTGATCTTGATTTAGATGGAAATTTTAGTGAAGAAGTTCCAATGACTAAGGGCAATGAGACTGCCGGTCTTGACCTGAATGGAGATGGTTTATGGGATCGTTCAGGTGGTCTAATTTGGTGGATTTCCGATGGATTAAATGGTGTTCCTTATGGTGATGTATATGCTGCTAGGAACGGTTATCAAAACAGAATTCCTGGGAATGGAGACATGGTTCTTTTCATGATAAATGATGTGAATGAAGGGGGGGGGAATCATGGGACATTATGTGCTTCTGCCATAAACGCTCAAGGACAGATATCAAATGGAAAAGTACTCGGTATGGCTCCGGGGTCAAAAACTACTGCAGTAGCAAATTTGTATTCATATGGCTCAATGTTGGATTCCTATCGATTCATTTCTGAAGGATATGATGGAAATGCTTCGACAGACGAACAACCTCACATTGGTTCGTTTTCATTTGGTTACTCAGGCACACATGATGATGGAGCCGATCCGAATAGTATGTACTTAGATTGGCTTACTCGCGTGCATAGTCCCACAACCACATACTTTGTTGCCACTGGAAATGGAGGGCATGGATATGGTACAACAGCTGCTCCAGGGGGTGCTCATGGTGTGATTTCAGTAGGTGCATTTAGTTCTAAGACTGGAGAATCTAATGGTGGTACATGGGGGCAATCCACCTCATGGTCTAATAGGGGACCAAATTCAGTTAGTCGATTGGATCCTGATTTAGTTGCTGTTGGTTGGTCTGCAACAGGTGACAGAACACTGAATGAAAAGACAGATGCTAATGATGCTCATCGTGTTTGGGGAGGGACATCGTTAGCCACCCCCATTGCTGCAGGTCTTGGTGCCCTAGTAGTTCAGGCATGGATAGATGTGCACGGAGTTGCACCTTCATCACAACAGGTCAGGGACATCATGATGTCTACATCTGATGATAGAGGATATGATCCATTGGTGCAAGGTGCAGGTTGGGCCAATGTTTCTCGTGCGGTGGATACTATTACGGGTGTAAACGGAACTATGAGCGTCGAACCAGCTTCATGGATGACAGGTCAATTCGATGGTTCTCATCGTGATGCAAATATCAATCTCATTAAGCCGGGTGAAAATCAGACAGTTTCTCTTTCATTGTCGAATCCTGGTTCTTCTAATATTACTGTGAATCTGTCCCCTCAAGTAATGGTGCCAATGCAACATTGGACGATGAATTGGAATAGCACAGAAAGTACGCCAAATGCTACTTGGGACGGTTATCAGTCAGGGACCCCCGATATTCTAATTCCAATACACATCGAAAATGATACCAATTTCACATTACCAAATTCTACTACT
>DASCRU010000216.1:0-1690 GCA_034400015.1 Candidatus Thalassarchaeaceae archaeon
CTTAGGAGCTTCTTCCTGACCGTATTGCTTCTGGACAGGACGATTGTCAATGATTGGCGAGGGTTTCGTTTGAGGAGTTGTAGTAGGTTGCACCTCATCTGTTTTTGGTGCTACGAATCCAGGGGTTGGAGCAAGAGGCTGAGGACGAGGACGAGGCGGCGCCTTCCTTTTGCCGCTTTTTCCTCTACGTGCCAGAACTCACCCTCCGTATCCTTTCCCGTATGATTGCCCCTCTAAAGGCTTCCTAGGCTCACGACCATGCAATAGTAGTCATATCAGTGCGAAGCATTTGATCAACCGCAGAATCTGATAATTGTGTAGGGTTCGAATACAACATCTGTAAGCGTCCAAGAAGTGCAATCATGGTTCCATTATCTACACAGTACATCTTGGGAGGCCAATGTCCTGATGCACCTCTTTCATCACACATAATTTGAGTCATCTCTCTCATCCTCTCATTACATGCTACGCCTCCACCCAGAAGAAGTTCAGTCTTCCCTGTATGTGCTAATGCACGTTCAGCTACCTCGATACATGCAGCATATGCATGTTCTTGTAATGACCAACAGACAGAATCGAATGATGCACCCTTTTCAATCAATTTATCAGCAGCATTCAGCAATCCTGAAAATGCAAGATCCATTCCTTGAACTGCATATGGTAATTCCAAATTCTCAATACTAGGAGAATCTATTGTTTCTAAATGACGTAGTGCTGCACGCTCAATCTCAGGACCACCAGGGAATGGAAATCCATGATGTCTAGCAAATTTATCCAACATGTTCCCTATTCCAATATCTAATGTTTCACCTAGTACTCTGTATCGGCCATCTAATCGAGCAATTACCTGTGTATTCCCTCCACTTACATACAATAACACAGGGTCATCGCATCCACAAATCGCTCTACCAATTTCGATGTGTGCTACACAATGATTGACTCCAAATAATGGGACTTTTCGAGATGTAGAAATTGCCCTCGCAACTGATGCTCCGACTCTAAGACAAGGCCCTAGTCCTGGGCCTTGACTGAATGCAACCCCAATGAGATTATCCATTTTTAGTTCCTGTTCAGATAATAGTCGACGAAGTAATTCTCCTGAAATTTCACTATGATGATCGGCCGCTTCTCGAGGATGAATCCCTCCTTCAAGTGGCCGAATGATGGATGAAGCAGAGGGAATTGGAACTCCGTCTGATGATACTCCACCAAATGAAAAGGTATGCGCTGTGCTCTCAATACCCAGAATCCACCCCCCTGCCATGTTTACCCGAAGACCGCATGCATTTCAAGCCTTGACGCTATGGCCATGCATGGACACGGTAATCGTTGGAGCATCTGAGGTCGCACATCTCAGCAATGGAGGAGGTCAAGATGCTCGAATTGATGGGGAATTAATGTTAGATAGAGAGGCACACGTCACTGAAAATTTAGCAATTCATATCAAAGATGGAAAAATAGTCAAATTTTCATCTAATGAAGAGATGATGGATGAATGGGGAGGTACTTCGAAGTCTAATGAATTCAAAATAATCGATGTCAACGGTTGTGCTATCGTTCCAGGATTTGTCGATGCACATACTCATCTTCTATGGGATGGAGATCGTTCTAATGAAATGGCTATGAAACTTAGTGGAATGACATATCGTGAAATTTCCGAAAACGGTTTCGGGATTGCTACAACAGTTTC
>DASCRU010000217.1:0-2212 GCA_034400015.1 Candidatus Thalassarchaeaceae archaeon
TCCAAATCCAGCAATTTTAACATCTGCTCCATGGACATTAATTCATGACCTTGCTCTAGAAGTATCTACAGCAACACCTCAAACGTAAATCATCCACCAATATACGACATCTCAATCTTCGGGAGAGAAATAGTTCCTGGTTTTGGTGTTTTACTTCTTAGTTCTGAATAGCGATCATCTCTCAATGACCAAATTTCTGAAATTGTATCCTTGATTTGGTTTTCACTATTCTCATCACGTAATATTGCTTTCAGATCCGTACCTTTTGTTGCAAAAAGGCAGGTGAACAATTTCCCTTCAGCAGAAATTCTAGCTCTTGTACAATCTCCACAGAAAGGTTGGGTTACTGATGAGATGAATCCCACTTCGAACCCGTTACCACCTTCCACACTCCATCTTCTGGCAACTTCCCCTCGATGGGTTGACTCAATCGGAATTAAATTGAAACGTTTCCGCAGATGTGATCTAATTTCTGAACTGGGAACAACATCATGATGCCTCCATCTGTTGTGGTTTCCAACATCCATGAATTCAATGAATCTCAAAGATACAGGGAGGTGTCCAAATCTTTCGATTAAACGATCGATATCTTGCTCATTTACTCCTCTTCTAATCACACTATTAATCCGAACCTGGCCAAGACCACATTCAATCGCTTCATCAATCGCATCCAATATTGATTGGAGTTTTTTTCCAGAAGTGTTTGTAATCTTTTCAAAGACTTCAGGATCTAAAGAATCAAGACTGAACGTAACACGATCCAATCCTGCCTGTCGTAGAATTTCCCCTCGTCCTCCGAAAAGAAGACCGTTGGTAGTCATGGCAATTTCAATAGGATGTTTTGAGAGCATTTGAATTAGATTTTCTATACTTCTTCGCAACAATGGCTCTCCACCAGTTAGTCGAATTTTCTTAATTCCAAGTGGGATTAGAGACTCAACTACAGAATTGATTTCTTCAAATGTCAACAATTCTTTTCGATTCATAAATTGATGATTAGAATCAAACACATCTGCAGGCATACAGTAATCGCATCGCATGTTGCAACGATCTGTAACTGAAATTCTAAGGTCATGGAGAGGGCGACCTATTTGGTCCACTAACTCCTCCATATTGGTGCAAGGAAAGAGACGTCGCATCAATCATCCCCTCAATTGATTGAAGTAGTATTGTATCTACGGATGTACATGCACAAAGGAATGACTATTGCCGGTTCAGTAATTTTGGGATTATCCTTGCTGTTTATGATTGGTGGAGGAGTACTTACTGGATCTGCTGGAGAGGATTTAGAAAACATCGATGATGATCCAAGTCCATATTACACATTATCGGAAAACGGGTCCGCTACATTCGCCTATTACGATGAAGATGGCCAAGGAAGTACAGCTTTCGAAGTATTACTTACCTTGGATTATGTGGACAGTGATGAGGATGGATTTGTAGATAATTGTAGAAATTATACCATTTCAGTAACAGATGAAGATGGGGTTGATGTGACTGAAAATGTCACAGAAATAGCCTTCTCTAAACAATGTAGATACGATGAATGGTATGCTGAAGATCAGATACATGAAGGATTGACTGTTGCTGCATTTGTCTGTGAAACATTTGATAAGTCCGTATCTAACGATTGCACTCTTTATTCAAATTACACCATTTCAGTATTAGATGAGAACAACGCTTCTGTTGAGTTTACTCTCTTTGACAATGATGCTTATTTGATTATGTTGATAGAAGAAGGAGTTCTTGCCGGCGGGACTTTAGTGGGCGGTCTTGGCATAATTTCGGTAGGTTGCTGTGGAATTTTTATTGGTTTGATAATATTGATTATTGGCCTTGTGATGAGTGGCCCTCAATCTCACCCACAAATGATGGGTGGTCAGATGCCAATGGTTGGAGCCATGCCTGCAAATCAAGGCACAGTGCTAACGCAAACTCCAGTTCAGAGTATCCAGCCCCCATTGAGTAGTGGCGCTACTGACTCTTCAGTTCCAGATATGGCTGCTGCTTATGCAGAACAATTTTCCCAGCCCCCAACAGAGTAAATTTGAAATTTGGTGAAATCATGATTCAAATCACGGATAAAGCCAAAGAAATGCTTCTTCAATTCCAGCAGAAGGCTGAGGATGAAATCAAGCGAGTTCTCAGAGTAGAGATAATTGGACGTGGAGACAAAGGATTCCGTTACGATCTTAATTTGGTAGATCTTCAG
>DASCRU010000218.1:0-12824 GCA_034400015.1 Candidatus Thalassarchaeaceae archaeon
TTCCAACAATTTCGCTTCTATCTTGATTTTGTATTTTTGACCACACCGCCCCTCTTTTCAGCCTCAGTGCTTTGATGATACTCCATTGTTTGTAGAGCCAAATTGCAAGAGAAAAACCCAAAATTGGATGCAACATGATTGCGATTGCACCGACTACATCCATGGCTGCTCATTCTCTTATCCACCATCATTCTGAGGGTCAGATTGTCCTTTATATGGCGAATCGTTGATGTATGCCCAACGAGCGCACTTCTTCGTTGGAGGGCGATGGATGGAGAATCTCCTCAAAGAAGCCCTTGAATTCGCCATCCGTTCTGGTGATGATTCCAATACAAGGATTAAGGCAGTTCTCAACAACGCATCTTTCAAATTATTAGACAAACCATGGAAGCCGATTGCTTTTTCAATTCTTAAAAAAGAGGAGCCAGTAAATCCAGACGAAGAAGTCAAAGTCAAGGCAACTCGAAGGCGAGGGGGCCGCCGCCGAGGAGTAAAAGGATCTTCTGGAATAGAAGATTCACTACTGTCTCCATCACAAGCAATTTCTTCCAATGAATCAGTTGCTTTCAAGCTTGCAACCTTGTTGATCCATAAAGGCAGAAATCCCAAAAATTGGGATTCTGATTTTGATATGAAAATTGATGCATTAAGAAATGAATGCATTTCGGGCATTCATCCAGTTTGGGCCATCGCAGCTAGAGAATGTCCGTTGATAGCCCAATTAGGGGCCTTCCCTTCGTTAGAAGAAGAAAGCCAAAAGTCCGAAATAGATTCTACCTGGGTAGAACAATCTAGAATAGATCCCACCGATTTATCTTCAATGGGGAATTGGCTTCAAATCTCTTCGAATTTGAACTTAGGATCAAGCGGCATCCTTGCAATTCAAATTTTAGCCAAAGGAATTTCTAAAATGAGAATTAATCAAATTAGAATTCCAGCCGAACTTCTTACTTCTGAGTTACCTGAACATATGATGATTGGCGGATATCTTTTGATTGCTTCAGGTAAAGCCGAAAAGGGGCTCGAACTTCTCCAATCAATCAAATCAGAAAACGATGTTTTGATGGAATCAATAGGGGATGTAATTGCTTTAACGTCCCTTCGGTTAGGAGATTCAGAAAAATGGAATCATTGTGCAGATTGTAAAGGATCAGATTCTCTTTCCATAGTAATGAGAACTGAAGCATGGAAATCACCTCCGTTAAATCATTCAATTGAGGCAGATAGAATAGAATCAGGAATAATGCATTTAGAATTACAGGGAGAACCAGTTTCAGACACTCTAAGATGGATGTTGGTAAAGCAAGTTGCTGAATCAGGAAATTTATCCTTGGCAACTGAACTTGTCCTTGAGACTAGCATTGATGATGATGTATCCTTCATACAAGCTTCAGCATTGGCTGGAGAGAATGAATTACTGATTTCCCGTTTAATCGAGACAGCCCATACTTGTTCATTGCTCACATGGTCAGAAATTGTAATGGATTCCATCCACCCCAAACAAATTCAATTTGAATGTGCCAAACTTATTGCAAACGAAAGATGCCCAATTCCAGAAGAGGTATTAGGGCCACTAATTTCCCTTCTTTCCATTCAAGTGGATATTTACTCACTTGCCCTTGTTCTTTCTAATTCTATGATTAAAGGAACAATAAACCCATATTCAGTATTACTTTGCAGTGCACTCGCTCCAGCAAATATCGGTTCGGAAGCGATTGATTGGCTACTTGCCGAGAGGCCACATGCCCACGATTCCATAGAATCGAAAGAACCCCCTCATTTTTTGAGCACCCATGAAGCCGCATTAATTCGATTATTGGACGGAACTCGTTCTAATCTTGATGAGATTCTCGGCAGACTACCAGAATCAGGTTCAGAGGTTTTGGGAGAAGCTCGAAGAGCATTGATGGATGATGGCGATGGACTTGTTAGTGAGAAACGAATCGATACCCTCGAAGAATCAATAATTGAGGCGAACCTTTCAACATTAGAGTCCGCATTGTTTCAAGCAATTGTGAATTTACTAAGGATGAATAGGGTAAATAATGAAATTCAAATGAGTGATGAAAATAGAAAAACACATGCCTCTGAATTACTTAATGGAATAATTGAAAATTCATTTTCTGCTATTTTCTTAGATCAGGTACAATCGCTATTGCTTGAACATGAAGTAACATCGCCTGCATTTGTTAGTTGGCTCCAAGAGAATAGACCGGGCTCAGAATGGGCACCAGTTGCTAATGCAGCAATCAATGTAGGATTGAACCGTCATCTGGAAGCCGCCCGCCTTTACAAGCAGGCTGCCCCGAGATTCCAAGCACCCCCCCATCGTGATTTTGAGATTGCTACCCAATTATATCGAAAATCATTGATTGGTTTTGCTCAAGCAACTCGATGGTCAGAAGCAGTAGATTTGTTGGAAAGTCATGCAGAACTTGCGACAACAATCACTTCTCGCTTCAAATTATATCTCCAAGTATCTCATTCATTTGAACAACAACAAGACCGTCGTTCCCGAAGATCTTCTAGTCGAGACATCCCACGAAAGATGATTCATGAGTTCACCGATAAAAAAATTCCATTTGTTTCTAGAGACGAGGAAGATTCTGATAATTCCAAACGAAGAGAGAGGAATCGAAGAAAGGAGGATTTAATTGAATCATTAATGTCTTATCCAAGTAAACGAAATTTACCCGAAGAACCCTTTGTTGGCCGTGTTCGAGCTGCATTAAATCATGTGAGGGATCAGAACAAATCTAGTAGAACTAGGGTCGAAAATCGCTTCCGTGAAGCAATTAAAGATCAAGAAGATCAATTGGAGTTATTGAGAATTGCAAATGAGGTTGCAGGTGAAGACCCTGTAAGAGCCCTCGGAATGTTAGAACATGCAGTTTCTGCATGTACCTACTTAGGTAGAATGGAGAAGGCAAGATTAGTTGCTGCCATGACGGCATTATATCGCCAGCATGAAAACAACATCCCCATCAAATCCCGAAGAATATTCAATTCAGTTAATCTTGCACCATTGGTTGTAATTGACACCAATCTTCTCCTTGATGCTCTTTCGGCAGAGATTCTTCGGAAAATGGCAATGGATCGGAATGCACTAATAAACCCAAATTCTTCACTACGATTCCACCATATTCTTCGCCATGCTCGTTCAGATAATGGGATCCACACATTTATCCCATTGACTGCGAAGAACGAATTCCATTCTAAAATTACTCGAAATGATACTGGACAATTCGATCCTAACCGGGCTCTGTCCTTGTTTTCAAATAATAATCAACACATCAATTTAGATGCTTATAATGAAGCAATTACTCCAGAAGTTTTGGAGGAAATGTATACTCAAATCCTCGAATCTTTCCATGATTGGGAACCTTCTGATACATCCGAATTCATCAAAGAAGTTGAAGATCAACAAGTTGCAGTTGAAAATTTCATCCAATCTCATAGCGAAATCTATCAACGAGTCACCGATTTCAAAGCGCAAAGAGGTGCAGCAGATAAGAGAAGCACATTCGAAGGTGAAAGCATCTACCCCGAAAAAGGAGATTTGGACATCATGCGAACTGCCACCCATCTTGCAGCCTCATCATTTCCAAGTATTGGCTCAGTAATTGTTGCAACACGCGACTCAGATTTCACATTACTTGCTAGAGCATTGGAGGAAACGTTGGGTGTCGGAGTAGCCAAGAACGCATCTGAATTAGCTCAGTGGTTGTGATTATGGCTCGAATAGATCGAACAGTATCTGAAGACAACGATCTTCTATCTATAATTGGAAAAATCCACCCCGACGCATCAAAAAACTCACTTAGAAAAATGATTGATTCCGGTAGAGTTTTGTTAAACGATGAAATTTGTAGAAAGGCAAAAACTCAAGTGACATCCGGCCAAAAAGTTTCCATTCTTCCAAAGAAAGAAGGAGACCCCCCCCGACAACTCAGAAGAGAATTAGCACATGATCCAGATATTATTTATGAAGACAATCGAATATTAGTTGTGAACAAACCCATGGGGTTACTATCTGTATCAACAGAATCGGGTAATGAAAAAGATACCATGCATTCTAGAGCTTTTGATTGGGTCAAAGGCCGTGAACGTGGACGAATTTTTATTGTACATCGACTAGATAGGGAGACTTCAGGATGTATGTTATTTGCTAAGGATCCAATCACGAAAGAGAAACTTCAAAATCAATTCTCTGACAGAAGCATTGAGAGAATATACCATGCCGTTCTTGAAGGAGAATTACCAGAGGATACTGGAATTTCTCAAGATTGGATTCAGGAAAGTAAGGATTTGAGGGTCCGAATCGTTTCGAATTCAAATGCCAAGGGGGCAAGAGAAGCGATAACTCATTGGAAAGTGGAAAAGGTAGTCAATGGGCGGTCATTAGCAGCCCTTTCAATCAAGACAGGTCGAAGGGCCCAAATTCGATTACAGATGAGTGCTCTAGGTGCTCCAGTTTCTGGAGATACAATGTACGGTAAAGGCAAAAATTCCGCTCGTCGTTTATGTCTTCACGCATCTTCGCTTTCATTTATCCACCCATCTGGCGAGGAGATGCATGTTGAATCTCCCCTTCCCTCTATCTTTAGAAGAGTACTAAAAAATGGATGAGAATTATATTGGATTTAGAACGGGCTTCTCATCCATATGGAAAAATGAGTATGCCGCCCACCAAGTAATCATATCCAAACTGTTTACTAAATTAGCAGTACCTGTATTTTCCTCCCCGTAATTTTTCCCAGTAGTATCCATCCAACTTTCCATCTCTTCTAAGGTATCACATGTCTGGTGATAACACCAATACCCATCTACTAATCCTCCAAATCCGATAGTAGTCGTTCCAATAGCTTGGAAACTTGCATGATCTGAACGTGCAGTAGTGTCTTCGTAAACAATAATTTCAGGCCTGTCTGTTTCTAGCCATGCATCAGTTTTCCAAGTTTCTTCATCTAATCCAGTCCCAATTAGATTCCCCATCTGTTCTTCCAAACCCATAGCATCTGAACCGATCCAATTTGCTAAACCAATCATTTCAGCCTGGTCAAATGTTTCATGATTTGCAGATGGTCCGATGTAAACTCGCATAGGCCAAATTTCACTATCTTTTGGATAGCCATCAGAGTCAATTTCAGGTTCAGGGTCTCCATGAGGTGCACCACCGCCGCCGGGCCAATTTACTCCTGCCATGTCTAGATTGATGTAATCCACAATTGTCACATCTGGATTATCTTCGACAACATACTCTTCAGTCCAATAAGTGGACCCACGCTTGCCTCCCTCTTCACCAGACCATAAACAGAAAACCATTGTTCGCCTAGTATCGAATTCAACTAGAGCACGAGCAGTTTCCAAGACCATTGAGGTGCCAGCTGTATTGTCATAAGCACCAACCCGAGTCCCATATGTTCGTTCCCCGATGACATGTGGATCAAGGAATGGCATAGCAGCATTTGCAGGCGGAGCAATATCAAAATGAGCGCCGAAAACCAACCATTCATCAGGGTAAACTGTGCCCCAAGAATATCCACATACATTGTAGGATTCAGGATTCTGAATGTCAAAGATATCAGTAAACTCAAAACGATGATTCATTACTTCAAGACCATATGATTCTAATGTCAAATGTATCCATTGTGCCGCTTCTTCGTAAGCTAGATTCCCTTGTCCTGCCCATCGATCATAAAACCCAGAAACACCATCCCAACTAGATGATTCTGCAGTCCCATCTGTGATGGTATGAAGGAAATTGTAGGACCCCCTTCCAGAAACTAACCCAGTTGAATGCATTGCCCCCTCTGAAACCTCGTAAGAAGCCATTTGCTGTCTAACAATTGAAATTGTTTGAACAGAAACAACCCCACCATCCGATGCACTATGATTTACAGAATCAAAACTCCCATTTCCATCAACAGCGATACGTGTGATTCCATTTCCACCACCTAAGTCTCCACCTCGGTTATACCATGTTGCCCAGGATTCATTCATTTCACGAACGGGCCATTCTTGTCTCCCTAAATCTCCAATCATGAAAAGACCTAGATTTGTTCGAGGTGGTGCCAATAAACGAATTTCTTTACTTTCCCCATTTTCTAGATCTATTACAGTAGAGTTTTGAATAAAACCAGTTGCTTGGTCTTGAATTAAGTAAGGAATGTATACAGACATTTCAGAATTGGCAGTAAAAAGCACATTTTGGAAAACCCCGCCTTGTAGATTTAGCACACCGACACCCAAATCATCTGAAGAAGGGCCATCATCATCGTTACCAAAACAACCCGACAAAGGCGCGAACATCATCAGGATGATGATGAGCATCGTCGCACCGGTTCGGGGTGGCATACCAGTCCGAACCCACAATAGCAGTTCAATTCAGCGGTTTTGAAGTGCTTCGATTTTTTTGGTAGAGAGATTCACCAATAAATCACCCAGAGCATAGAATGCCCCACACAGTAATGGAGGATTCCAAGCAGTTAATCCAGTCCAAGGTACATTTGATGCCCATACCCAAGTTCCTAGCCATGTTCCCCACAACTCCATCCCCAAAGCAAGCCACCCCATCACAGCATACAACATTGGAGCTGGCCCCCATCGAACAAATCCAAACATGATGATTAGCAAGAATATCCCCGAGGTATCAATTCCGTTGTAAGCCATCAAAACGGTGAGTGGAATGAATGGGAGTATTACCCAACTTGCAATCTTTCTTCCCTTTGGTAACCTAGATGCAATTCTTCTCCCCAAATCGAATAAAAACCAGTGACCTACTGGGACATAGAAAGGCATCAATTGTCTTTGGTATTCGTAAATCAACCAAATTTCACTGAAGAACAACTCCATTGGAGTTGCAAAAGCTAACACCGTTAACATTTCAACTCGTTCTTTTTTTTCTCCTTTATTGAAGAGGAAAATAAATAGTCCAATGCACCAAAAATTAACTGGCCATTCAGAGAAATAATAGGATATTGGCAATCCAACAACAATAGTGGATGCATAGAGAAACTCCCGTTGATAATTCCAATTACTTTCCATGAAAAACCTCATTCAACGAAGAGAGATAAGCAAGTCAAACTTCCATCTGCTTGCATAATTTCCTCCATTTCAACAAGAATTGGTTCAAATCCAGCAGCTTCAATTCTTTGTTTGGTGATCGGAAATCCAGCACTTACTAGCATCATCCCATTTTCCATCGCTATTGTATTGGAAGCATAAGTTTCGTTTTTTGGGATCCAAATGATTTCATCAAAACCCTCAATTTGTTCTGGTTTCAGATGACCTTCAGCAGCAATTAATACACCATTTCTTGGAACGGAACAGACTGTGGTAAGGTGCAAAGTAGAATCAGGAACATCGATGATTTGAGATGAATAACCGAATGATTTAGCGATATCAGTTAATTCTTGAATACCAATATCATTGGTTCTGGTTGACCGACCGATTAAAAATTCCTCGCCCGTGAATACAATATCTCCACCATCCATTTTTGCTTCAGGAGATAATAATTTAATTTCAAAATCAATTGCCAATCGTTCTGTAATTGAATGGACCTCATTTGCTCTTGAAGGATGGCCAGGTCGACATATGACTGCAAGGCCATCAAAGATAACTGCAGTATCTTCGACAAAGCAGCAATCAGGATGCCCCTCTAATTCACTTAGAATTTCTATATTTACGCCTGATTTTCGAAGAGCTTCGACATAACCAGCATGTTGTATTTTTGCCATATTTACATTTGGAGCCCTCTCACCAAAGAATGTAGAAACAGCAATGTCGAAATTTTCAGAAATGTTTCGTACAAGGGCCTTTTTTCTAGATCGATCAAACACACCTGGCATGTATCAAGACCCCCAATGATTGAACCAAACGAAGCCGCTATTCATGCTTGTCCGCTTGTAACAAATTTTGTAGCAATAGCAACCCCAATTCCATACAAAGCAATGGTTGCCAAAACCCCTGCACCCAATGCAGGCCAAAAATCCCAACCCCTCCTCATTAGTTGAGGGAAAACAACGAACAATGTTAACGATGGAAGAACAAGATAGAGAATACTTTCTGAAAAAGCAATTATTTCTTCTGAACCAACTCCATCTCGATGCAGTATAATAAGTGAAATAATGCTCATTAGAGGTAATGAAATTACCATTGCCCCGAAAATTACTGATCGTTTTGCTAACTCAGAAGCACCAACTATCAAGCCCCCTGAAATCAAACCCTTGAGGACCAATTCAACCCAAATCATGCCATTGAGTAGTCAAGACGGACTGAAAGCATGCCGTTAGAGAGTCTCTTCGCCACCAAGGGGCATTACAGTGAGATTTCCATCCATTCCTCTAAGAGCAGGTCCTTCGGTTAATGTAGCGAAGATTCCGATATCTGCTAAGTTATGAGATAATCCAAACCAAGGTCTACCGTACTGATCAACTGCCATATCTAGGAAATCCCCCAACCCTCCACAACGATTGTATCCACATCCTGGTTCTGTATCTAGTGGGTTTCCAGGTTCATTGATTTGAACAGTAGTCATTAGTGGGTTTTCATTGAATGCATCAGTAATCACAGTCATGTAACCGTTCCACGTATCATTTCCAGTATCCCCCACATAACCGAATGCTACCTTTCCTGCAGCACCAGCCGTCACTACAGGGAATCCAGTTCCAACAATTCCCGCTGGGGGGGCGATCATCATTGCCTCACTCCACGTTTCCCCTTCATCACGAGAATATGCATAGTAGGGCATATCATCTGCCCCCATCCACATTGCATGCACATTATCATCATCATCGATTGCAACTTGTGCTTCTTCCGCATTCCATGTATCTGCAGTTCCAGAATCTTCAGTCGGAAGAGGATGTTCAGTCCAGGTAAATCCGCCATCTGTACTTCGATAAATTGAGTAACCACTGCCACTACAACCAGCATTCCCTCGGTAGAAATTGCCATTCGCTCCACCTTCGATGTGCGCACTCAATCCTCCACTACCACAACCCAACGGTGCACCTGGGACCTCTGGACTCCATGTATTGCCGCCATCAAAACTAGTAGAGCATAGAGGAGCTTCCCAATTTCCATTAATGCAGAATACCCAAGTTGTCGGATGTAACGCAGCAGGGTATGGTGAGGAAGAAATCGTTTGATGGTCTTGAACAGAATACGAAGTTGCAGGCGTAGGAGGTGACCAAGAAGCCCCTTCATTATCTGACCATTCTACAGTCATCCCGAGAAGAGCATGCATGTCGAATTTCATAATTCGATCAGTCCATTTGTCGACATAGACGTAGGGATCATTGCTGTTGGGAACTGGGAAAAGCGGATCGTAAGCATTTTCACACGAATAATCGGATAGATTTGCCATTCCAATCAACCCACTACATTGGACAATAGCTGTTGATCCTGCAGGTCCATTGCCCCAACTAGTCATGTACAAATTATTATCTGAAGTAATTCCAATTGTTGGTTCGAATGTACTCAATCCAATCCCATAGTATGATCCTTGAGTCCAAAATGGCGTATTTTCACCAGTTAGATTTACTGTTAGATTTGCAGATTCGATCGCCGAATTATTGAGTGCATCAATTCCTCCAGAGTAATGGTACCATGTTGTTCCAGGAATTTCTTTACCGAAATCAAAGGGCGATGGTTCTTCCTCAGGGATTTCTTCATCATCCCCAAAACAACCACTCAAACTTCCACCCACCATCAATAGTGTGAGTAACACAGCAGAGGCAACTCTCATTGCAATCATTCCATGGGAGGAGCAATCCCCCTTCAATCTCATGGTTTGAAAGTCAATGGTGCAGAGGACAGGATTTGAACCTGCGAAGCACTACGCACTAGGACCTCATCCTAGCCCCTTTGACCAACTCGGGTACCCCTGCTTGAACATTCGACCTGACTTATTCACATGAATCCATCGCAATGCGTTGCTTCAACCAAGTCTAGCCCTTTGATGCCGTTGCGCATCAACTGCACAAATCGCAGCCATTCGTACCACGTCACTAACTCCATCTCCACGTTGTAGAACCTGAACTGGTTTCGCCATTCCTTCAAGAATTGGACCGGTTGCTTCTGCTCCACCAAGACGTTGCAATAGTTTGTATCCAATATTGGCAGCGGCTAAATTTGGACAAATTAGAACATTCGCAGGACCGTTGAATGTCATGAATGGATATTCATTCTGGATATCTCCTACCAACGCAGTATCTGCTTGCATTGGCCCATCAATAATGATACTAGGATCCCGTTCTTTGACTATTTTGATTGCATCTTCTATTCTTGTACTTCGATATTCCTTTGATGATCCGAAATTAGAGAATGAGAGCATCGCAACAATTGGCTTGACACCAAACCGTCGAGCCATTTTAGCAGTCTCTATTGCAATCTCTGCAAGTGTTTGAGAATCCGGATAGATGTTAATGGTAGCATCACCGATGAACAACAATTGTCCTTTGATTGTCATCATGTACATGCCAACCAATCGTTCCACTTCTGGTGCAGTTCCAATCGTATGTAGACAAGGCCGAAGAATGTCTGGATAATGCCTATCAATTCCCCCAATAAGACCATCTGCATCATCCAATGCAACCATCATGGAACCGAAGTAAGTCCTTGATCTCAACATTCGCACTGCGTCGGCCCGAGTAACTCCTTTTCTTGCACGTTGTTCACTAAGAACATCAGAATAAATTCCCTTTCTTCGAGGATCGTCCCTCACATCTATTATTTCACATTCAAATTGAAGTCCAAGAGATTCTTTGTGTTCTTCTATTGTACTTTCTCGACCAAGAAGAACTGGATCACAAATCCCTTCTCGAATACATTCTGCAGCAGCTTTCACAACAGTCGGATGATCTCCTTCTGTGAACACGATTCGTTTGATATCTGACTTTGCTTGATTCATCACGCCTCGCATTAGGCTTCGTGTAAGCCCCAATCGCCCTTCCAGAGTACGTCGATAATCCTCTAAATTGAATTCATCTTTCGAAATTTCAGCAATCCCTTCCTTAACCGCTGCTTCGGCAACAGCACTTGCTTCCCAAATGAGAACTCTTTCATCGAATGGTTTCGGGATTAGATAATCCGGACCAAATTGCAGACTTTGGCCACCATAGGCTGCAGCAACGTGATCTGGAACAGTTTCCTTTGCTAATGATGCAATTGCGTGTGTTGCAGCCATCTTCATATTCTCAGTGATTTCCTTTGCTCGAACATCAAGAGCACCTCTGAAGATATAGGGAAAACCTAGAACGTTGTTGATTTGATTAGGATAGTCAGAACGCCCAGTTGCCATAATTGCATCCGATCTTACTGATGCAACATCTTCAGGCATGATTTCTGGAGTTGGATTTGCAAGAGCGAATACCAATGGATCTTTGCCCATACTAGCAATCATTGATTTGGAAACCAACCCTCCTTTGGAAAGGCCCAGAAAAACATCAGCATCCTTGATAGCATCTCCTATTGTGCCTTCAGGAACATCCAACGCAAAGCGGGCCTTGTATTCATTTAATTCACCCGATTTTTCTCTTTTTTTGGTCATGATTCCCCCCGAATCACACATAATCAGATTCTTGGGATTGACCCCCAAGCGAATGTAGTGGCTAGCACAAGAAATAGCACTAGCACCTGCCCCCAAAACAACAATTTTGACTTCTGAAATTTTCTTGTTTACGACCTCAAGTCCATTCAATAATGCTGCACCAGAAATAATAGCAGTTCCATGTTGATCATCATGCATTACTGGAATATCCAACTCATCGATTAATCGCCGTTCAATTTCAAAACATTCTGGTGCTTTGAGGTCTTCTAGATTTATTCCCCCAAAGGTCGGAGCGATGTTTTTGACGGTTCTAACGAATTCATCAATATCCTCCACATCCAATTCAATATCGAATACATCAATATCTGCGAATGCTTTGAACAGCAGACCTTTGCCTTCCATCACTGGTTTTCCAGCAAGTGCACCAATATTTCCAAGCCCTAGAACAGCGGTACCGTTACTTATTACTGCAACCAGATTTCCTTTGGCCGTATACTTGTATGCCTTTGAAGGATCTTTTTCTATTTCTAGACAGGGAAATGCTACACCAGGTGAGTATGCTAAGGATAATTCTCTTTGTGTAGAATGTGGTTTTGTTGGGATTACGGTCAACTTGCCGGGAGGATGTGATTCGTGGTATTCAAGCGAATCTCGTTTGAGTCGGTCGTCCTTCCCCATCGTTACATGGGCAACCCCCTCATGTTTTGGGTTTTCCTACCCAGATGATGGCAAGTAGCGTTCCTCAAAGAATCGGGGTTTCTCCAAAATTATGTCGGATTCATTCAAACCACCCCTACTACTGACGTATGATATGCGAAGGACCCGAATCGTGGCAACAATTGGTCCTGCTTCATGCGATGAGGAATCTCTTCGGACCATGATTCAGGCTGGTCTTGATGTTGCTAGGTTAAATTACAGCCACGGTGAAGATGAATGGCGTGCTGAAGTAACACATAGAATTCGACGTATTGCAGGAGAATATGGAATTCATATTGGAATTATGGCGGATCTTCCAGGACCCAAGCTCCGACTTGGACGTTTTGATGGTCTCCACCATCTCCCCAATGGAGAGATGGTTGCTTTGCGGTGTGGCGAAGAAGAGGGTTTTGCTGATCCCTCATCTCTACCTGTAGAATATAGTGGATTGGCATCAGAGATTCGTCCTGGTGATCCAGTATTGTTGTCTGATGGTTTGATTCAGTTAGAGGTGGTTGATTGCCAAGATTCGATTGTGAATTGTCGAATTATTGAAGGCGGGCCAATTACTCAAAGA
>DASCRU010000219.1:0-4583 GCA_034400015.1 Candidatus Thalassarchaeaceae archaeon
ATTCTCTGAAGGAGATACTACAATTGGAACATCTGGGAGCATCTCTATACCATCGTCATCAAAATCTTCTACTGAAACCAGTGCTACCTTAATGTTGGAATTCGCCCTCCGTCGTCGAACAACCAAAATCAAACCAAGAAGAAGATTTGCTCCAATGCAAGCAACTCCTCCCAACAAGGAAATAGTTCGCCATGTGTTTGTATCAATACCAAGCCTTACTCTTAACCAATCAAATGGGTTGGAAGAAGATTGATCTAAGGGTTGATCAAAAACAAGAGGGCGTAAACGGACTTGACCAAGTACTTCGATTAAGACCACTAATTCTTCATTTTCCTCACTATACTGGGCATCTAAAAGACGTCCTGGGCTTAGCCGTATTCCAATTCCGAAATCTTCATCGAAGACACCAAAACCTACCAATAGTTGATTGTTCGTCCCAACTGCATCCATCAAAACTATCACTTTTTCATTCCTTTGAATGAGAGAAATGTGACTAATTCCTGGACTTGAAATTCTGGTCTCGTTTCTTACATTAAAAGATGAATCCGATTCAGATAAAATTAGTTCCATCGAATACCCATCTCCAATGGTCCAAGCAGTGAATACACGATCATTTTCTCCATCAGAAGTGACCAATAGGGTAGGATTTGCTCCATCCTCTGCTACGTCTTTATGGAAAAGCCAATTCTCATTTCCTAAATTCCCATGAGCATACCAAATTGCATCAACAACTGAACCAGATGGAAGTGTCTCACTATGGGTGTAAAGGAGATGAGTAAATTCATCACCAATTTCAATATCAATTGGTGCAACTGTTGTATGGTCAATTACTACGTTTGAAATTACTGGATCAGAGAGTATCCAAGAAGAATTGTCGAAAGAAGTAGTGGAATGAATCGTGAAAACAGAAGTAGAATCTGTATACGCTCCAGAGGCAAAGATATCTCTAAAATATCCCCCAATAGCTACTGTTTCATCGAGGACATCAATGTCTATTCCAATATAGGTTCCTTCTGATGAAAGTAATGGAGGCATCAAGTCAATAGTGGGAGGAGATTGGCAGGATTCGTCTATCGTTGTGTACAACAAATGAGTTCGATAGAAGCCAAAATCATCTAATTTTTGCCCAGTCCAAACAATGTGGGTTAATCCATCTCCAACAGATGTTGTCGCTATTGAGCCGGACCATCTTTCTTCAAAATCCATCCTACATGTCTGTATATTCAACTGAGGAGAAACTCTGTGAATTCGAAGGGTACGATCATCTACGCTGATAAGATGGCCCTCTTCGCCAGTAAGAACAAATTCTAATGGAACCTCATTTTCTCCTAGAGTAGTAACAGACCTAGATGCTCCAAGAGTGGCATTTACCAGTGGAATCCAATATGTCTGTTCGTTATTGTCCCAATTTAAGTCCAAAGCAGGTGTAGCCTTGACTCTAACGTGAACAATCGAAGAATCATTGGCAATCAATGAAACTGGGACATTAGTAATGGTCCCGCCAGAAATAATTGATTCGGTGAAATTACTGTATACCAACCAACCTAATTCAGTTTCAATCTCAACTGTAAACTGTACCGAAGTTGCAGTCTCACTACCGATGTTCTCAACTGGAATCATTAGTTGGAATTCCTCTGCAGAGCGAGGAATATCAGGAGATATCTGTACTACTCCATCGATTAGATTGAGATCTACTCCATTGGGTCTATCCAAAATCGTATATGTTGAAGATACTATATTCCCGTATACGTTATCTTCGGTAGCAATAGTATTGGCTGGATCAATCAACATCTCTACTGTCGGAGAACCTGAATCCATGGGCGACCAAAACATTTCTACTTCCACAGAAGAACCTGGTTCAATTCGAGCTACAGTAAGTTCGTACTTTAGAGCATCATCCACCCTCAATTCCAAAGGAATGTCCTCAGCAATCTTATCTCCAATATTCCTTACAATTCCACGTACTCCTATGTCACTACCCACATATGCTTCATCACGAAGTAAACCATTAATTGTAAACGACAACGATTGTTCCATCTCAAGTTCAGCAGCAGGAGGATCATTGTCTACAACAATATCTCTACGGATTTCTTTCGTAACGAAATCGTTCTCTCCAACAATTCTAACTGCGAAACTATACTGTCCATCTGGAGTAATCCTTACTCCATTTTCTTCCTCAAGTGTATTCCAATACCAGGTCCATTCCTCGTCTTCCTCGTGTTCTCCAATGTCTACAAATTGAAGTCCTGTTTTCCATTCATTATTTCCAACTCGGTATTGTAGTTCATGGTCTCCATAACCTGAGCGGAATCCTGTTACTTCTACATCACCACTCACTGAAGAAATTCCAGTAGGTGTTTCGAGTGCTAATTCATACCACCCCAGGTCAAAAAGTCGGGATTTATTTTCGCCATAAGTGTTGGTTTCACTGTCAAAAACTCTAGCTACTATCTTTAATTCACTATAATAATCATCGATATAGATATCTGGAGTTTTATGCATATCTTCTGAAATATCTAATGTAATGAAGAACTCGTCATTCTCGTTAATATTAACTTGACCATTTTGGCCTTCAACTTGTTTATGACAACCCCCAGGGCTTGCACAAGTTCTGTACCTCAATTGATATTCTACAGAATCCACGCCTTCCGGCGCTTTATCAGTTAAATTACCCCTAACTGCTGTCGATAGGCCAGAAGTAAGGAATGCATTTGCCGAAGGAGTCTGAAACATAAACCAACCATTTGGATCAACTGGTTCATCGGGATCTAAACTGCCACCCCCCGAAGAACTGAAATCAAAAATTAGGGCTGCATCTACCATTCCATAACCATATTTTTCATTCCATATCGGGTGAATATCAGAATCATAAGGGCTCCCCATTACTTCGGATTTTGATTGCAAAAGTTCCTTTATTTCTTCAGGATCCAAATTTGAAGAATCTTGTAACATCAATGCGATTAAACCTGAAACATGAGGGGTAGCCATACTAGTTCCACTCATCTCAGTGTAATCATTATCTGCAGGAGAATCGATTATTGGATTTGAACCAGAAGCATGTTGAGGTGCAATAATATCTGAACCAGGGGCGGAAACATCAGGTTTGAGTTCATCTAATTCATCATCGTCAAGATCATCATCCCTTGGACCCCAATTTGAATAATCTGCAATTGAATCGTCCGCACGGTCTATGGAATTTTTATCATCAATTGCTGCAACAGAAATGCAAGCATCAGCACTTGCTGGAGAAGGAACTCGTTGACGACCATCATTCCCCATAGCGCAGACCATTACAATCCCATTACTGCTTGCATTGTTCACCAAACGAGCTTCTGCAGATGAACCATTATCACCAGTATCATCACTATTTGGTGAGGAAACAGATCCTAACGACATTGATGCAATATCAATACCAGATTGATTACCTTCCCAGTCTGTATCGCGATTATTAATGGTCCACTGAAGACCATTTATGGAAGTCTGGCTATTTGTTCCACCTGCATCAGTAAGTACCTTTACATCAACCAAATAAGCACCAGGGGCGACTCCTACATGTTGTCGATTTGAACTACCTGTCCCTAATGCTGTACCTGCAACATGAGTCCCATGACCTGCTCCATCGTCAGGGTCATCGCATTCATTTGGATTACTGCCGGCTACTGCTGTCGCATCAAAACCACAAACGAATTTGTGATCATCATAAGAAAAAGCATCACTATCTGGTTCATCGTCCTCATCATCAAAATCATTCAATGAACGATGTTCATTATCTACTCCTGTATCGAGAATTGCAATCACAACATCGTCTCCCCTCAATGGAGGATCCATCTGATGGGCGGAAGGTGAAGTGGTTCCACCCGAACTAACATGCATTGAAGGTACAGAGACATCCAAGAATGGAACCATAACATTCTGTTGCTCAAGAACCACTACTCCAGGTAATTTCCAGATGTCAAGTAATGCTGATACCGGCACCTTGTCTACAGTAATCGAATCTATCGATTCCAATATCTGAAACCATGCTCCTCCTTCAGTTCCAATCCAATTATGATTGCTTAAGACTTCATTTAATTGGGAAATCTCACTAGATGAAGGATGCCAAGCATAATCGATTACTACGGCTATGGTTAAACGGCCATCTGGGCCAACTACCGATGAAGGAGATTGTGATTCATATTCTGAGGAAATTATTCTCTGTAAACGATCATCCATGCCATTAGAATCTCGATCAGGACCATAAGAAAACCACCAACCATTCTCCTCAACTGGAGGAATTACATCTTCTGGAATTTCATAATGAAAACGGTCCTTGAGGGGGCAAATCTCCTCTCCACACATTAACGAAGGGAGCCCTTCGATAATTGGAGGATACTGCACCTCTAGAGTCTCAGTCTGTAGAGCGTCGGTGGCTTGAGCAAAACCAGAAAAAATGAGTAACGCGAACATGATGATGTTCGATGCGCGTACATTGCTCACACTGTCACCGTTCCTTGGAAAAGCATTCTCGCTATAAGGCACATCCGTCTTGGTATCAAAATAACGCCTATGGCCAATGAATATGGTCTTTACGAGTAGAACACTGA
>DASCRU010000220.1:0-4101 GCA_034400015.1 Candidatus Thalassarchaeaceae archaeon
TCTTTGAGGGGTTTTTAATCGGATGAAAACTCGAGTCCTGGAATCCCTATCCAGGTATTCTTCACTGTATTCAGTACCATATGAGTATGTGATCGTTCTATTCCATCGAGAGATAACACAGTTTTGGTAAAGTCGTTTAAATCCTCTCGATCTCTTGCCAAAGCAACGACCATTGAGTCGTAATCTCCAGTAACATCGTACACTGAGACCACGCGAGGATCTTCTGCAATCTTTCCTTGAATTTCCAATAGCCGCCCCTTCTCCATTCTGATTCCAACAACAACAGTCATCCTCCAGCCAATTTTTTCTGGGTTTAGACGTATAGAATACCCTTCTATGATTTCTAATTGTTCCATTCGTTTGATTCGATTGCTTACAGTACCCTGTGAAACGCCTACCTTTTCTGCCACAGTTCTGTTGGACATGGTTGCATCCTTGAACAGTATGGCCAGTATGGCCCGGTCCGTCGCATCGAGCATGCCGCATCTCCCTTCGGGAGATTGCAGTTCGGTCCGCCGCTCTTGAAGTTTGCACACATTTCAGAAAATACCAATCTATCTTGAATCAGAATCAGATTCGGGGAACTCAAGATCTAGGACCCATCGTTCATGCCCCTCAACCTCTAAACGAATTGAGCATGGTTCGAATTGATTTTTTGATGTTTGGCGAATCATAATTTCTCGATTAGTATTGGGAGGAATTTCGATCGGGAGATCTTTGCCAGAGTATCTCCAGTATCCATTTCCACCAATAGAAGTAATTCGAATCGATGCATTTCCCGTATTAATATCGATTAGAAAATCTTCTCGTTCATTATTTCGTTGGAAGACCGGTCTTATATTAGGCATGTCTTTCTGTCTCCTTCTTTCGGAGAATACCACTATCAGGCATGCAATTGTACCTGTAACAAATAGAAGCATGGAAATAGCGAAATCTCTACTGTTTTCATTGGATTGTAATTTGAAAGGAATATCGGTTTCACCAGATCCAAATATTTCGTCGGAATCAAGAGAAACAAGTGAAGCTACTACGATTAAATCCTCATTTTCTAGGTTCCAACTCTCCAAGGTTTGTGTGTCGATTTGGTGAGTCCAATTATTTTCTGCACCTGAAGAACGATTTACATTGGAATCCCATGCATGATATGAAACTACTTTTGAGTCACTGGGTCCAATTGGATGATTGGAAATTTGTGCATTTTTCTTTAACAACAGCCATTGCAGTACTACAGTTGCAGAGAGATTTTCTTCCAACGTTGTACTTGCTTGTAAAATTAGTAATCCATTATTTCCTTGGTTCACATCAATTGTAATGTTGATGCTTTTCAAATTAGTTGGAAGGCTTCCGTTGGCCATGTTCCATTGGATTCCTTGAATGAAAACATCTCCACTTTTAGCCCCTAAATCACCTGCTCGTTCTGACGCTGCAGAAATATGTAGTGAACTATTTGGATTTGAATGCCATACGACTAGCCCAACTTCACCCTGCTCAACAGCACAAAGTAACTCTTCAGATAGAATATCTGACGAAGCCATAGTCCCATCAGTAAATACTTCCAATATGGGGGTCGCTTCAGTTAATGGCGCATTAACGAGTCCTAGGAAAAAAATCAAAATTATGATGTGAAAACACCATTTCATACTTTATTCCCCCAACATTTTTCTTAGAATCACATCTTCTTGTTGTTTCCACATTCGACTAATTCTTTCTCCTACCCAAATTGGAATCCTCCATTCGCAATCGTGTCTTTCGATAAGTAACAAATGTCCCCCAGTTGCTAAATTTTCATGATTTTCTATAGGGGAATTTTCAGCCATGATTCTAGATGCTTCATTCTCATCGATTTGATGCACTCGTTCCCCTAATCCATTCAAATGAATTGAATGTAATCCCTCAGAACTTAATCGATATGCACGATTATCTCTGCTTTCCCAAGCTCTAATTCCAAGATGAATTACCTTTAGTGGGGGCCATTGACTACCATCGTGAATTCGATCTGCTCGCGATTGTGTTTCCATTGCCCAAATCCGTTCATTTATTGGTCGACTCCCCCATAATATTCTCTTTCCCTTTTTCCAAAGGGATGCTAACTCAATATCTGGTGAATGAATTTTCATAATTGTAGTTAAATCATCATCAATACAAGGAATCGGAAAAACACCTTTGCGATTTGGATTTGAAGAAATCCGCCGTTTTTCTAGTTGGTTGGAATGTTCAACAGTCCTATTTACACGTAATTTCGCAACGAAGAAACCTCCATGTCCCGAGTCATCTTGATGTATGCGAATACACCGATTCAGTGACTTCAAAATCTTTGGTTCAAGAGAGGTGTTGAATGCAGAATTATCTATTGGATTCAAATCATCATCTAGAACAACCCATTCACTCATTCCATTTCGATACGAGAGTCCATCCAATTGTTCTTTGGAGATTTCCTCAACTTCCACATCCTTTTCTTGTTCTAATATTCTAGCAATTACTGCTTCATTTTCAACAGGATCTAGTGAGCAGGTTGAGTAAACAATGCTAGCACCTGAACGAGCTATTTTGATGGCACGTAACAACAAATCAATTTGCAAGGAATGAAGCGTTTTTCCACCGGAAGGATGCCATTTTGTCCAAACATCTGGATTTTTCCGTGTTGTGGCTGAACCTGTGCAAGGAGCATCAACCAATATTGCATCATAACCTGCACCAGGTGCTTTAGGAATGTGCCGTCCATCATGTTGGACAATTAGTAGGTTAGGAAGAGAAGCCCTCTGGGCGTTTGCAACCAATGTATTGGTCCTCTTCTTTGAGACATCATTCGCAATTACAACCCCTGTTCCATCAAGAATCTCAGCTATGTGAGTACTCTTTGAACCAGGTGAGGCACACATATCTAGAACTACATCATCTTGTTTCAAATCTAGAAGAAGAGAAGGAATCATTGAGACAGCTTCTTGCCGTGTAATACGTCCTGTTTCGTGCAAAGCAATGAACAGAGAACGATGTTCTGAAGGAATTTTTCCACGTACCCAAGGCATAACCCAGGCATTTGGACACCATTCAATTCTATTTGCCCCCATTTTCTGAATTTGTTCTTGAACCCATTTTTTTTCTCGACGTAGAGGATTTATTCGAATGGTTTCAGGTAACCGAGGCAATGCTGCTTCCAACCATTCGTCCGGATTGTCTGACCAATAAGACATAGCTTTGAGCAAGGAACTCTCCAAGGCCTGCTCTCTCCAGGGCCTCAGGTCGTCTGCCATATTGTCCCGTAGGCATTCATGGATTATCGTAGTGTTGTATTAGAGAGATTCAATGGCTGCGACATAATCGCAAATCTATGGAGATGTGGTTTGGGGTTGAGCCGTTGCTAAGTCTCTTGGTTCTTTCACTACCTGTATTATGGATAATAGATTGGCGATTATCTCCTCAATCTTCATCCGGAACTCCACAGAAATATCTCTCATTTTTCCTGTTGTTTCTAATTATTCTAATTATCTCTCAAGCAATTTTGGGACATGTAGAAACCCCGTCTCATGTGTATGCAGTATATTGGGGTGTATCAGATTCATTTTTCTTAGCCAGTCTGAATTTTTCTAATGGCCCTGAAGGCCGTCTACTTCTCGTTGCATTGTTTTATTGGGTCCATATCATAATACGGCACAAATCAATAATTCCTTCAGTTACTATTTGTTCTCTCCCTCTAATTCCATTAATTGCAATAGGTGCCTCTGCGGGTTCATTTGAACCAGTTAGTGAGACAATTGTTAGCCCATATGCACCCATTCCCACCATCTATCCATTGTTTGTTTCATTGATTTCAGGACTGCTTTTGGGTGAAGGGATGATTCGTTCGATTCCTTTCTTTTCTTCTTCTAAACTGACATTTTTGCACACTCGTTCAACTATTGCACTATGGGTTTCGATTGCTGGGATTATATTTTGTGCAGATCAAATCTCATCTTTACCACCGAGTAGAAATGCAATTTCATTGATTTTCTTGATTTCAACTACAATTGTAGCAGATATCATTGGAGGGATTAGCGAATCTTCGCCAGAATCCAATAGAGAAACTTGGCCATCTCTTGCATTCACAGTTTTTTCAATCGGCAT
>DASCRU010000221.1:0-5576 GCA_034400015.1 Candidatus Thalassarchaeaceae archaeon
TTCTTCCGGCGCGATGTAAAGCATCGTGCTGGCAATCATCATTGTAATCATAATCAACGATAGCGTCTTCTTCATAGGTCATGACCTCCAGTCGGTCACTGCGCTCTACGAAAATCATCTATATATATACAATTTGGGCGGAATGTTAAGAAAACGGGGTAAAAAAATACACGTCACTCGGATTAGTGCATTTGATTTGTTAACAATTGATACAACCATTAGAATGACCTCATTGCTTGAGTTGGTGCAACCTGAGCACCCCTTCGAACGGGTAACCATACTGCAACCAGCGTCATGAAAAGTGATAATATAATGATTGAAATAAACTCTACCCACGGAATCATGAAAATGATACCTTCTCCCTCAATATAGGTTTTGAAAAGAAGACGATGAAATATCAAACCTGCCAAAAACCCGTTAATAGTGCCTAATCCACTTATCCACCCCACTTCCATCAATATTGATGTTACAATCTGCCTACTTTGCATACCTATTGCGCGCAAGACTCCAATCTGTTGTTTCCTCTCGTTAATACTACGTGCCGTTACCACAGCTAAACCTGATACTCCAATTAAGAGACCAAGCGCCAAGAAAACTCGAAGTAAACCCAGTAAAGATATCAAGATGAGACGGATTTGATCGAATAACTCATCGACAACAAGAACGTTCGCCCCATCTGCCCCAAATTCCAACTGAAGATTGGATGCGATTTCATCCACTCGATCTTCATCAGAAACTGCAACCCAAGCCATCCCAGTTGATGATTCCGACAATGAAGAGAATGTAGTGGATGAAACCAAAACACCAGACATTAGCAATGAAGCATCCTCGGTCAATACGCCTGCGACTCTTAGATTTGTTTGAACCATGGGGCGAAGAGGGTCCCTCATCTCAATCATAGAACCGGATGATAGACCCTTACCCTCTACAGGTAGCGCTCCCAACATTGAATACGAATCCAATCCTATTGAGGCATCCACAATAGCCAAATTTGGATTCTCAAGTACTGCTTCCCATACTTCCAACTGAGTATTCCCCAATGATTGATCCCATTCAGATAGCGGTAAAGCACCAACGTCAAGAAAATTTGTTGGAATCCCCCTCAATGAAGAATAAGTGGAATTCGTATCTTCTCCTCGAATGATACAAAGCCCCACGTCCATAATCACCAACGAATCAATGCCATTTCGTTCAAGGTCATCTTCACTCCATGCTAGGAGTTGTGTTGTGTCCAAATCCTGTCCAGAACCCGTCATCAAAATGTCAAATTCACCCCTAGAATTTTCACCCAACTCTGAGACAACACCTGCAAATAACGCACTATACCCAGACAAAGCAATTAACGCAAACACAACAATGCTGTACATGCCCATTGATGCTGCCGTCCTCATTGGCCTAGATTGAGGATAGGAAATAGAAAGTGAGAATATAGCTGAAAATACGGGTTTATTTTCTGCCACCTTGGACAACAACCTACGCATCACTAATGCCCCTAAACTAGAAGCCATCATCACTCCAGCAATTAATAAGAATACACCAGATATAATCAAGGATATGTCCGTTGCTCTTTCGTCACCTGATAACAAGATGCAACACACAATAATCAACAAACCAACGAGGGATGAAGATAACCTCCAAGAGACTCCTTCTCTAGACAATTCAAACCCGAGTAATTTCGGCCTTTGTGGAAGAAATTTTCTAAGCATCCATTCTATCGGGAATACCAAGGACAACAAGAGAAGTGAAACACCAGAAATCAATAAAGAATGACCGAGACTAGGTGAAAGATCGCTCAATACGAAACTCATGATCAAACATACAAATGCTCCAACACTGAAGAATATGGCAGAAACCATCGCCCAGAATTTGGTGGCTGAATCATCTGTAGATAACCTTCGAAGACTCGAAATTGAATTACGCCGAGACAGAACGAAAGACGAAATTCTAAGAGTAAATACAGACAACAACAAACCACTTATTGCACCAATAATCAATGATTTTGAAGTCCATGCGAAGCTGAATCCAACCCCAAAGGTCGCCTCAAAGAAGGCACCAAATCCACCCATCAATAATGCTGCAAGCCCCAATCCAAGAATGGAACCAAACATGCAACCAGGTAATGCCAAGATTGTACCTTCGATTCTGAGTAGCCATTCGATATCATTACCTGATGCGCCAATTGCCCTGAGTAGTCCCCATTGTTCACTCCTATCATCGGCAGACATTATCCAGAGATTTACGATAAGGAGAATCCCGGCAATCATGAGAAATGTTCCGAACACCAAAAACAACGCAGAGAAAGAGGCCCCTGCGCCTTCAATTGATTTAATCGAATCCTCCTTGACAGAATTCAATGATGCTACTGAGGAAGATATGTCGGCCCTTCGATCAGCCCAATCATGTAATGCCTGCATCACAATCGTTGCATTTGCTTCATCTTGAGGCATTTCAACGAGAATCATGGTCCTTCTAGGAATGCCTCCCAACAGTTCACCTGCTAAGTCAATGGAAATGGTGCCAATGATTGCCGACCCAACCATATCGAGATCCGAATTCATTGAAAGAAATTCATCAAGAACTACCCCTTGAGGATTAGATTTCACCTCTATTCTTGACGCATTATCCATATTCCTACCTATGTAATAGGTTTCAACAAGATGAGAATTATTGAATTCATTTCTAAAACGAATAGAATCGTTTACACCAACAAGATTTGAAACCATTTCTCCTTCCAGAGCAAGCAAGAATGGAGGCAGTTGGATGCCAAGACCGACATCGAAGGTTGAGAAAAATTCCAATGAGGGGTTTCCGTTAGATTCCACCATTACATATCCATATGAAGTCGAAGCATGTACAACTCCATTCCATTCCACAAATGCTCTACCATCAACATCGGGAGGAATCGGAAACCCCTCCACAAAAGTCAGCAAAGTTGATGACCAAACCAGTGCTGATTCTTCACCATCGAGTATTAGCCCATCTGTACTAGCACCTAATACTGATGAATTGAGTAAAAGGACCTCCTGGAATCCACTACCATTCCACCATTCAATAGATGATGGAGTTCCAATAAATATCTCATTCCGATGCACGAAAGCCATGTTTGAATCACCTACATCCAGACAAGAAGGAGATGTAGCTGAAATCCAACAAAGTTGACTACTGAAAATCGTCTGGAATAAGATAAGTGATAAATTGCCATCAGAAGAAATCCTTGAACCTATAGAATCTCCTTGAAAATCTAGTTCTTGAACTTCGAATGAGCGTTGACTGGAAGACATATTCATCAGGAAGAAAGAGCTCTGTGAAGAGGTACTTGCAACTCCAAAAAGATTCGAATCTGAAACTGAAATACTAGAAATTCCGTGAGTATTTTCTGCAATTATGAATGAATTCATTGAAGTGATATTTACCTCTATTATCTCCTCATTAGTCAACACATAAATTGCAGAATTACTGAATGTTGCATCCAAGATATCCTTGAAAATGAATTCGATTTTTTCGCCTATTCTTGGAGAAATATACACTCCCTGATCAGTGACTATGGTTGAACTATTCTCATCTGAATTTATTGCAATAACAACTTCACCATCTAGGGAAGTTATCTCCCCTTCTTCATCCCAAATCCCTGAGATTGGGGTTAGTAGAAATGAACTCGCATCAGAACCATGTTCTACAATTTTCAACGCAGAATTGATTCCTGAGACATCTCCCGAGGAGAGTAATCCACCGCCACTTGTTCTAGTTAAGGTAGCAATTTCACCCGGCCCTGCTTCATTCCAATTAAAACCAGCATCAGATGCAATCATCGCATCTGCAAAGGCATCTTCTATCTTATCTTCAACACTTGTAATAAGATGGCCTTCAAACACGCCACCATTTCCGGAGATTACCGCCCTAGACACTAAATCGGGTTTATTCTGAATTACCTGTGCTCTCTCAAGTGAGGTAATCAATAGAGGTTGATTTGCAGTCTCCCATCCAATTCCAATTGGCTTCACAATAGATTGCACTTTGAATGAATGTTCTCTCCTATTAGTCTCATTTTCAATTAACTCCGGCCAAGACAATGAGAATACGTCATCTATCTTCAAATTCAGTGAGTTAGCAAATGCCTCATTGATTACAGCATTCTCAACTCCTCCGGCTAGGTCATGACCTATCTGAGACCATGTGATTTGTGGAGTTCCTTCAGGTTCAATCCAGGGACCAGTGGCACGTAAATCAACATCTGGGGCCAACCATACCACATTCGGATCCACTTTCGCACCATCAGGTGCAATTGCTGTAGCACTCTGATGAAGTTCAATCCCAATACCATCTATTTCCTCATCTTTGAGGAGTTCGTTCAGTGCCATCATTATTCGAGTTTGGTTCATCAATAGAGGAGATGATGTTAGAGGATCAATTCCCTCGACGGTCCAATCGGTTTCACCTAAACTAGCAACTAAACGATCTTCCAATGTAGCATCAAAACTGTCACCTACAATCAACGAACTAGAAACCACTGCTGAAGACAACATTAGTCCAATCAACAACAAAGCAGAACTGTTTTTTCGGCGATTAACATCCCTAAATGCCAACCTGCTAAGCATCCTTACTCTTGGCACTAATGAAATTCGAGACAAAATATGTAAGAAAATAAATCCAGAAACAGATATCATCCAATGCCATGCAGCGGACCCTTTCCAAATTGTAACACACACCACGACTAGAAGCAATAGGAAATCAACAACAAGTGGCAGTGCCCTTTGACTGCGGGACATGCCCCTCACTCCTCTTCATGACTCGTTCCAGATAGAATCCCATCATTGATTTCCAAAACTCGACCACATCGATTTGATACTGAAGTATCGTGAGTGACTACAACAAGAGTAATTCCATGACGCTGATTGAGTTCTTCTAAAGCCATCATAACGGAATCAGACGTGTCTGAATCAAGATTACCTGTTGGTTCATCAGCGAACAATATGGATGGACTGTGGACGATTGCTCGAGCAATTGCCACTCTCTGTTGTTGCCCTCCAGAGAGTTCAGATGGTTTATGTCCTGCTCGATTAGATAATCCCATTATTGACAAGGCTTCCATGGCCTTCTTTCTAGCCTCATCCGCTGATGTATTCAGAAGCAATAACGGGAGTTCAACATTTTCTACAGCACTAAGAACTGGAAGAAGTTGATACTGCTGGAAAATAAATCCCATTCTCTCGCCCCTAATTCTTGTTCTCTTAGAATCAGAAAGGTTGGAGATATCTGCTCCTTCAAAATGAATCTCACCTTTACTTACAACATCTAGAGAAGACAAGCAATTCAGAAGAGTGGTCTTCCCACTTCCAGAAGGGCCTGTAATGGCAAGCATCTCACCAGATTGGATCTCTAAAGAAACACCTCGAAGAGCCGACACTTCCGCCCCACCCATCGGGTAGACCTTCCAAAGATCTACGGCTGTTAACATCGCCCCCATACTATTGCATGTGACCCTGAGCCTGATAACACCTATTCCGAGGCGTGAAATATAGGGTTAACATGTCGAGAACATGGAAGGCACCATCAAGGCTTGGAAAGTCACGATTTTG
>DASCRU010000222.1:0-2379 GCA_034400015.1 Candidatus Thalassarchaeaceae archaeon
TAATAGGTTGGTTAATCAACTATCAACTATTCGTTAATCCATGGGGAAAATATACGCTTTATTTTTCTCCATAATCATGGCAACTACATCGCTCACAGGATGCGTAAGTGAAGAGGATACATCCATTGAACCTGAACAACCAGTTCTATATCTCTCATTTACCCTTCACGTAGAAGGTTGGATCAATGAAGATTCTGATCAAGATAAATTTATTCGCCATAGCAGTATTGTACAGAACACCTCAGATTTGTTTGCCTCATATGGAGCATTCCTAAACATTGAAGTGCGCCCAGATGAATTCATAGCAGCAACAGATGCATGGAATTCCTCAATCCTCGCAGATTTAGAATCTGAAGGGCATGTTATAGGTATTCATGCTGATATCGGTAATGCGCCAGGAACAACACTCGAATCAATGACTAATCTCCTAAGCAATATGAAGAGAGTAGGAGAAAATCAAAATGTATCAATCAGAGGTGTTTCAGGAATTTGTTCTAACATAGATTGGATTCAAGCTGCTTACGATGCAGGATATGAATATATCACGAGCATTGTTGAATACTGTATGTTATCAATGACAAATGATACTATTCCTCTTGGATATGAGGATGTACTGAATTGCACAAACCCCTCCGAATGTCATGATACAGCCTTCTATTCAGCACCTGAATATTCAATGCACCCTTACAGGCCACATAGTGGAATTGATTGGGCTAATATTAACCACTCAAGTGCCTATCCTGTACTCATTATGAGTGGTATGCAACAACATTCATTCTATTGCCTTTCGACAAATACAGTAGGAGACTGTGCTTTCAACAATGGTACTATTACCGCTTACATTGAATCAATTGATTTGGCTTTAGAAAATCTTAACCCAGATTATCTCAACACTATGAACACTGTTTGGAGTTTAGGCACACCACTCTCCGAAGAATTGCAGCATGGATTGTTTGCAGTTCTTCAACCCTATATTGATTCAGGACAAGTAGAATTAGCATCAGTTGGAGAGGTATATGACCTCTATCTTGTTTGGGCATCAGAAAATGTGTGACTACAATACTTGTGAGTCATAACCCTTTGAATCAATGGGTACCGAATGGTCGGTGTATAATTCAGATATTAATTTCTCAAGGCCAAAAACTAGGATTCATCATCTTCCTCTTCTTCTTCAAGCCACTCTGTATCCTCACCTTCGGCGACTCGGCGTGTCGCAAAGAATAGCAATCCAACGCAAATAACGCCAAGCAGTCCCATCCCTAAAAGTGGCGTCATCGATTGTTGAGATGCAAAGAATCCCTCCGGTTCTGGAACGGGCTCAACAATCACATTCAACGAAACGGTGTTGTCCTCGTCGAACTCATCAATGACTTGACTCGAATCTATTCGCACCACCAGGTCCAGCTCACCTTCCCAGTCAGGCATCCATTCGAAGATAATCATTTTTTCACCGTCCAGTATTGATGTTTGGATTGTTTCAATTTCTTCAATGATGATTCTATCATTATGAGAAATATGAGCCTCCAAAGTAATGTTGAATGCTGTAGCATCGTGGGCACCGGTGTTGAAAACCTCGATACTGACGGAGGTCATCCGGCCAATGATAGGTGAATAATCCGACATAATAATCCGTTCAGCTCTGATGTCGGGTCTAGTCTCGATTACTTGGAAGCGAAGCGGCCAAGTCTTGGCTGAACCTTCCCCTGTCAAATTATTTCCAGCTAGATCGGCAACATCGAACCAGCAATCGAGGTTTTCACCTTGGATGGGCTGTGAACTTAGGTTCACAAGATACCGGCTGACCTCACCGGGAATGATTATGGCAGCTGTACCCTCTATCATGTCTCCAAATGATTGAAGGCCATTAGTCTGAACACAGTGAACCGGAATCCCTTGCTCCAGCAGGCCTGAATCCGCTTCTTGGATATCAAATTGCAACTGAATTTCAGTTGAATTCGTGGATATTATCGTCGGCTCGTGACCTACTATCGAAGGTGCCTCATCATCAATCTGCAGACGAATTGGTTCAGGACTTGGATTCGCATATCCCATGCCACCATTGACCTCGATGACCACACGGTACAATCCACTGCCAAGGGCATCAATCATCCCTTCAAACCTGCCATCGGCATCTGTCACCACCAAGAGAGGAAGATCGAGAGGGGATTCGAGCATAACCGAATATGAACCTGAAGCTGGTGCTAGGTCTGCAGCGACATAACGTACCCTGCCCTCCACCACCAGTCTCTGGCCGAGTGTGACATAATCATCATACACAAGTAGACGTGATTCGGCACCGAAGGTTCTCACCGAAGATTCGACTAGCATGACATCGGCATTAAATCGCCAGTAAAGTCCAGTGTCAGTTACATGCTCGCC
>DASCRU010000223.1:0-3762 GCA_034400015.1 Candidatus Thalassarchaeaceae archaeon
TTCTTCAACCAAGATTACAATTTGTGCCACCATATTTTGCCCTCGAGCCGGGGCATCATTACTCCTAGAGTTATTTTTTGCATCGAGAACAAGATACATTCCATCATCGAAATTCGAACCAAAGATTCCCCCTGATGAGGAACTTCCACCATCCTCAAAGGTGACTGAAAAATCGATGTTGCGAGTATTTTCGTATGCATGTATGTCTCTATATGGAATCCATCCGAAGAATGAGAAGAAAGTGGGATCTGTTCCGAGTTGATCTTCATCCATTATTTCATCCCATTTATAGCGATCAAAATCTAACTCTTCCATTAGGTATACATCTGCACTCGGGTCACTACTTACTGTTTGATTTGGAGCAGATGCGAAAGTTACACAAAATGTATACCTGTACCCCTCAACCATATTCATTTTGATTGCAGTGTATGATTGGTCTGAAACATTAACTGAAGTAACGAATCCATCAGTTAATGCATCAAGTTCTCCACCTGTGGAGCCAAATGGATTCTCCTCGAAAAATAGCTCAGGCTGACCTGTGAATCCACCGGATTGGATTAGTTCGGCATCTACTCCCCATTCGGGTGTTGTCTGGCCAGTTAATGTGCAGGTTGATGCTGCATCTACTGGCTCTGAAAATTGAATCCCTGATGGAAGAAGAAATACAATTAGGACCAGGTAGACTGAGAAAATCCGTCTCCTTTTCATACATTCATCTCCGTCTAGAACCGACAGGTCTGATGTATCCTGAATCCCTGTTTCTTCGATCTTCTCTGTCGAGATGTGACGGCTTTGAAGGAGGTGTATGCTGATCCATCCCTAGAATCCCACCTTCAGTTTGGACCTCGGTGACGTCGTATGTTGGTTGTTCATCAATGGCTTGCTCTTCTTCGTTGGGTTGGCGCATAATTGCCCAGCCGAGGATAAGGACAATCGCCACCAATGCAAGGATTAGCCAGCTACTTCCATCGCTTGGGATTAAGTCGCTAAGTTCGAAATCTGAAAGAGATCTTGGTCCACTATCTTCATTATCATCAACCTCTATTTGGAACGCTTTGATTGTACATGATTCTGTATCGTCACATACCATTGCGATGACAATGTATGTGCCTGACTCATTCCATCGTAGATTTGGAACTTCTGTAGAAATAATCCAATCATTTTGGAAATCGCCATCTCCGTTATCATCTATTGATGGGTCAATGTCCCAATAAAGTGTAAGTGCATCGTTGAGCGCTTGATTAGGATCATTGTCTGTAGTTCCGTCTGAATCACTATCGCTAGATATATCTGTATCTCGGTAAGCTGTAATCCCTATTTTCATGTCTTCATCTTCATATGATAATAGTAGAACAACAGAAGTTCCTAAATCTACTTCTTCATCGAAAAGAGTGTCATCAAGAATTGTTGGTGGTGTACTAACATGAATCATACGATGTGTTTGATTTGTGTCCCCGGTCCCATATCCATCTCGAATGGTAAGGGTAACAAGATAATCCCCTGGTTGAGTGAATGTATGCCAGATATTTTCACCTGTGGAGATAGGAGATGCATCTCCGAAGTTCCATGAATATGATGTAATTCCATTCCAGTCTGCTGAATTCGGATCTGGATTCGACATCCCTTCGAATTTTGGATCACCATCTCTAGAACCACTACTAGAGAAATAGAGAGGCACTCCTGCCTTTACGAAAATGCCTCCATCAGAGGCTAGAGGGTGCCAGAAATCAAATTCACTGATATTATCGCTTGGGGATGTAACCAATTCTCCATTCAATGATGCCTCATAAGTAGTCATCATAGGGACTGGAAGTGGATTCGCAATGGAAACTAGGTATGATTTCAGATGTGATTCAAGACCCAGTTCGTCGATAATAAGTAGAGAAACAGTATAGATTCCAGGTTCCAAGAATGTATGGACAATTGCGCTCTGATTGGCTACGGGTTCTTCTCCTTCGATGGACCAAATGGTGGTCATTGCCGAGTCGTCCCCATCTGGATCAAAGGAAGTGCTTTGAAATGTATATTGTGTTGAAACTGTGCCCTCATCAGGTCTTGCGAATAAGGCGACTGGTCTCTGATTTAGAACAGTGACAGTAATGCTAGTTGTACTAGTATTTCCATCATCATCAGTAACACTAAGGTTGACGATTTTTGTTCCTGGTGTTCTCCATGCTACCAATGGCGATATTTCTACTGAATTACTTTCAGTAAATGGAGATAATTGGTTTAGAACTCCTCCATCAAGATTAACGGGCTCATCAAACGACCAAGTTACATTTTGGATAATTCCATCATCATCGACGAAAATAGTAGGCATGTTTAGTGGAGTGAGAGTGTATGTTTCGAGTCCCTCGCTGAAAACCAATCGAGGAGGCCTGTTGAGGATAGTAATATTGACTTCTAGATAAGAAACATGTACTCCGTCAGAAACAGTGAGATTTAGTATATTCAACATTCCATCTGCAGTTCCAATTAACCAAGCATGATCTAATTCAACCAATCCAGATCCACTAACTACGCGGCCATCTCCAAAATCCCAAGTGAAAAGAAGGTTAGAGTCTGGAACATTGTCTTCCGTTGACCTTGCATCAAAAAGAACTCTTTCGTTGGTTCTTAGGCTAAGTCCGTTTGTAATATCAATACCTTGTACCGTCAATCCGATGATGGGATCAGAAGTATCATTCACACTAATATTCCATTCAACGGGGTCCGACATTGCTCCCCCTCCATCTATGATTCTGGATTCTACAGTGTAGTTAGAGGGGACAATCCATTCATGAATTGGATTCTTGAGGCCCGAAGAAGTCCCATCTCCAAAATCCCATGAATATGCTACAGGAGTTTCGTTTTTGCTGTAGGTTTCATTATCTGTACTGAACCCCCATTCATCATAACCAGATCCATAGAATTGGAGTCCGAGATAAGTCTGCGTCGCATTAGCTGCAGCACTACTGGCTGCAACTGGCTTCATATTTGCCAATGAAATTGGAGCAGATATTGCCTCGTCAATGAGGGTTTGTCCATAATTTCGTAGTTCTACATCGAACACCCAATTTCCATCTTCTGGGACTGTGAAGAAGATACTCGATTCTACTTCAATACCATTTCCAGCAGCGACTTCGTACTCTACAGAATCATACAGGATGTTATCTTTGAATGCATGTACGGTAATATCAAGAATTTCAAAGAATGCAGTAGAGTTCACAATCGATGTTAGATTAACTGTATCTGGACTTCCATTTGCATCTCTATCAATGGAAGATGTCGATCCAATCCTAACAGTAGGAGGTTCAGAGATCAGTGCTGCTGTAACATCTACTGTAGCTGTAGGATATGCTGTTGAACCTCCACTAAACCCACAGTTTGGGTATGTGTAATCGCAGTCATCAATGGAACTGGCATACCATGTAATCAGATATGCTTCATCAGAGGTGTTTCCAAATCCATCAACAACTCCTGTGCCTACGCCAGTACCTGGATCGAACCTCAAATCAAGAGTTGACCATGTTTGTGCTGCAGTGTCTTTCACCAAAAGAATTCCATCAAATCCGAATTCAGATGGCGTAACCATGACATTCAGTGGTGAGCCGGTTCCAGATGCGAATCGCCATGCTCGGACTCCCCATCCCTCCATGTCGTGGTTTTGACTGGTGAAAATGGAGCCCCAGTTGAAATTTTGGTCAGTTAATTGTAATTTACAGAATGCAGAATTTGAGCAAGTCCCCCCCATTTCGATATTAGAAAATCCATATTTCCCTT
>DASCRU010000224.1:0-2007 GCA_034400015.1 Candidatus Thalassarchaeaceae archaeon
AGGACAGTTCAAGGTGAAATTGAAAAGACTCTGAAGAAGTTAGACTGGTTGGAAACAGACAAACACATATGGATATCTTCTCGAACTGATGCGGGAGTTCATGTGCGCATGAATCTCGCATCATTTGATTTCGCTATGGAACGGTGGGAGAGTATAGGCGAGGAGAGCCTCTTACGGGCGATCAACGACCGACTACCCGATGATATATTCGTGTGGGGTGCGTATGCAGTTTCAGATGATGTAGTTGTTAGAATTGCTAGACGTAGAGTATATTTTTATCGTCTTCAATCGTTAGCTGGGTGGCCTTTGGATGTATCTCCAGAAAGGGTTTCTCGTTGGTGTAAAATTTTTGAAGGCGGGCATGATTTCACAAATTTCTGCAGGGTGGAAGAGGATCGAACCACAGTTCGTACTATCCATAGTTGTACTCCTTGGGTTGATATCTCTGGCAGAGTAGTTGGCTTCCGAATTGAAGCGGAATCATTCCTTTGGAATCAAGTACGTCGAATCGCATCGGCTCTCCATGGTCTTGCCACTGAGCGAATTGAATTATCAGAGGTTATTCGCGCCCTTCATCGCCCCGGTGAAGAGGTAGATTTTGGCCGTTCATCTCCAGATTGGCTAACTCTTTGGACAATCAATCATCCAGCATTGCCTGATTTGGATGTGATGCCTATTGAAGCAGTGGCTGCGTGGTCAAATCCCCCTCCTATTGGAGGGGATGAGAGGCTGCATGAAAGATGGCAAGAAATCGCTCGTAGAGAGATTGAGTTGTTATTGCAGAGAGGATGGATTCTCGGGATGACTCTAGATTCAAAGGAGATTGAGGTTGACGATTGAACCATCCTCAATATCTAGTGATTCTCTCAAGAAAACATCTGCAATTACTTCGATTACTTCTACATGACGTGTAAGATCAGGAATTAAGATTGCACAAGAAATTGTTTCTGATTCATTGGCACTAATTTCTGCTTGAAATGCAGTCGCTCCTCCAAATGATCTTCCTTCTCTAAGAAAGCCTCTGATGCGAAATGATTCAATTATGGTGGTGTCTATTGTTGAGACCGTTTCCATGAATTTCGGATCAAGATCTAATGTGTCAATACCTGCTTTCTGTCGTAATGCAATGTAGTTGCTCAAGTCATTGTTTTCAACGTGTACATTCAATGTTCCTGGCCACGCAGTTGCCCCAATTATTTTTCTGAATTGGTCTTGGTAATGTGGTTGTGACATGAACACAGCCGCTCGCCCTAGTCCGCTAGTCACCTTTCCAGAGAGGCGCATAGTTTACTGCGCATCGTTGCAACATTTACCTATTTCCGTTCGATTGAATTAGAGGGAAAATTGTTCTCCTTCAATTGCAAGGCCCCAACCTGAAACTTGGAGGTGCTTCGTTTCTTCTGATTTAGGATTTAGAAGTGGATTAGTGTGGTTCAAATGTATGAAGCGAATATCCAGTGAATTATCTGTTTTCATTCCTAGGCGTTGTAAAGTATCCAATACAGGTGGGTGAGGCACATTTTCCTGATGCTTCAATTCATGTGATGACCAAAATGTGCCATCAACTAGGATGATGTCTACTTCTAAGGATTGAAACCATTCATGGATTGTTCTCATTCCAACCATTTCCAAGGTGTCTTTCCATGAATCGTGGTCTGGAAGGTGTAGGATTGATTTTGTGGGCCCCCTGACGATGAATGCGTGCGTATCTGTCCATTCATCTCGATGAGGAACTTGGATAGGCGTGATAGAAAGTGAATGGGATGTTTGAATTTCCATGCCTCCCTTGAATGTACATGGAATCAATGTACCATCATCAATCATAGTTTTCCATCTTGGATTTTCCTTGATTAGTCTCATCATTGATTCACTTGCATGTATTCTAATTCCCTTTGCTCCCATTGCTTCTCTTCCAAATAATCCAATTCCGTCTATATGTCCAAGATGTCCATGGGTAATCCAAACATCAGTGACTTCGATTCCTTTTTTTGGAAGCATTCGTAATTG
>DASCRU010000225.1:0-7424 GCA_034400015.1 Candidatus Thalassarchaeaceae archaeon
GCTTCGTTGAGTGAACGATTCAAGGAGTAGGGCCTGCGTATTCATCTGGAAGAAATAGTTCGAGTCCAAAAAGAGGATCTGGATCTGATGAATCGTGGTATGCAATCACAGCACCTCCATCCGGAAGGATAGTCATACTAGCGAAATCGAAACGAATATCTTCACCCGCACCTGAAGTCGCATCCAAATCCCCTAAGCCTAGGAATGTCATGGAATCTGGTTCAAGGCTTTCAGAATATTCCCGAACATGCCAAGCAATATCGATATCAGGCCCCGCTGAACTCTGATATCTTACATTTAGAACAAACAAATCCAAAACTCCATTTGCATGAAATTCCCATTCTTCTATTTCTGCTGCTTCTCCAGTCAAATCATATGTTCGGTTTGTCCATGTTTCCCCCCCATCATTTGAAATCATGTGCTCAAAAATTACTCCGGATTTTACTATACAATGTAGGTGAGCAGATGAATCAAATGCACAGTATTCACTTGGCAGGCTATTCCCTTCCACTGTTGTTGCTCTCCACCAGTTTAGTGAAGTATCTAGAAAAGCATCACCTCCATCGTTGAAGAAATTTGGAAAATACGCTCCACCTGAAGGGACCGGAAATCCTCGCATTTCTTTGTGGGGTTTTGTGAAATCCCACGCTGGCTCTAAATTTTCGGCAATCAAATCAACTTCCATTGTATCCAATTGTGCATCTCTATCAGGGAATTCGAAGTAGTAGTAATTCAAGCCATCAGTAGACATCTGCCCACCTCGATTGGACGATTGATGCCAGAAATTTGAGATTACAAGACTTGCCCATTCGCCACTTCCGAAAGGTGCCCCCGCATCTATTGGGCCCACAATTTCCATTTGCCATGACCGGTCATAGAAAGGCTCAGTCAGTCTGTTGTAGCACCATGTCCAATCTTGATCATCTGCATCCCAGAAAAATGCGTAGAATTGATCTCCACCAGATGATGATGGATAAGGAAACCATCCCATTGCAATAATATCTCCAGTAGTCGTTTGGACAATACTTCCTTCACCAAGTCCTTCTTGTCCAGGAATGGTGATTTTTGGTGTTCTACAACCTAGATCTTGTATTACTGGAGGCCTCCATTCTTGCCATGTATGTCCTCTGTCCTCTGACCATGTAGGGTATTCTCCTCCAAAATTCATTATCCAACCCCATTCTGTTGCTGCAATATAATGTTCACAGCAATTACCTCCTTCTGGGTTGCCGAATACTGCCCATGAAGTATTACCCCATGATTCATTGAGGGTTGGGTCAGGATTACTAACGTTAAATGGCCTAATTCTATCTTCTCCAGTAAACCCTTCTGGGTCGTCAATATAACTGAAACCATCACTCCAGTCTACTGAATTTGCGATTTCTTCATTGGAGCCGAAACAACCTGGAATAAGCAAAATCAACGTGACCATGCAGGCTAACAAGCGCTGCTTGGCCCTGTGCTCCATGTACAGATTTGGGGGGTGGTCCTTTTCTGATTGTCGCTTATTTTATTTTGAAAATTAATCGTAGGGTTCAAGCCCCTATCATTCTTATTCCTAATTGTGGGCGGAACAAAATCGTACCAGGCCATTCTTGCAATGGTAGTTTTGATTCTCACTCCATTATCGGGTATAGCATTAGCAGATGAGTCTGGCGGAGTATATGTTTCAGAGATACTAGTTTCTCCGAATAATGAGAATTATGGGGGTACTGATTGGAATTGTGATGGGACATTCGGAAGTTATAGTGATCAATTTATTGAACTCTTCAATCCTACTGCTTCCTCGATAGACATAGGGGGGTGGACTCTTGAAGATCAAGGGGTGGATTCTGTTGATTCATTCCCTATTCCATCAGGAACAATCATTGAAGCAGGATCTAGAGTAGTATTTTTCCGTGCAATTACTGGCATAGGGTTCGATTTTTTTGAGGGAGGGTCTGCTAGATTAATCGATACATCCAGTGTCTTGATTTCATCACTTTCGTTCGGAGGTAATGATTCCGATTGGGACACGTCATATGTTTCAGATTCTAGTGGTAGTGTTTCCAAAGTGTCTCCTCCAACTCCAGGATGGGGGCCCGGTGAAAATCAGCCTTCTACAGGTCCTGGAGCACCTTGTCCTGAATTAACAGGGGTTAGTCATTCGGGGTCATATGTCTTATCTGGAACAGTAGTTACAATGGAATCTGAATCAAGTGTTCTTTTGAATGGACATGTACTTGTGGTTGAAGGTTTGATTTCTGCGGTTTGGTCCGAAGGTCAGACAATGCCTACCGCTGCTGAAGGTATAGAACAAATTGAGACTGGCGGAATCATCTATCCTGGTTTACTTGATGTTCATAATCATCCGCATTACAATGCAATTCCTATATGGGATCATGGTACCGATGGATGGAATAATCGATACGAATGGAGAACCGAAAATGCATACAAGAATGCAATTACAAAGGTGGAAAATGGATTGAATGATGGCGGATCTGATGGGTGTAGTTTGATGGTGGAATCCATGAAACATGCTGAAGTAAAATCAATTGTAGGAGGTACAACAGTAATTCAAGGTGCAACATCAGAGAATGAGGCTACATTCGATTCAATTCTTGCAAGAAACTTGGAGAAGACCAATTTTGGTGAAGATCGTATTGAGACACGTGTGGGGGGCTCTTGGTTTCCGACTGATTACTCTGGTTCCCATGTGAAGTCAAAGAAAGCTGCAGGTACTCTTGATGCATGGATGATTCATCTTTCTGAGGGCATAGATGAACCCTCTCGGGCAGAATTTGACTCATTGGTAAACAATCAACTAGTTATGGACGAATTAATCGTAATTCATGGGACTGCTTTGACTTCTACTGAATTTGCATTAATGGGGCAGGTCGATGCATCATTGGTTTGGTCTCCGATGTCTAATCTTTTGTTGTATGGGGATACTGCAGATATATCTGCAGCCGATGAAGCGGGTGTTTCAATTTCAATATCCCCTGATTGGGGCCCTTCAGGTGCAAAGAGTGTTCTCCATGAAGTGAAAATTGCTGATTGGTGGGATTCGAATGTATTAGGCGACCGTTTCACTGATTATGAGATGGCTCAAATGATTTCCACCAATTCTGTAGACCAAGTTGGATGGACTGAGAATGTAGGTCGAATTAAACCCGGATTAGCTGCTGATTTTCTTGTACTAGATTCATTTGAATCCAACCCCTATCGGAATCTGATTGAAGCAGTTGATCCTGATGTTCGCCTTGTTGTTGTAGATGGATTTGCACTGTTTGGTGATGTCGATTTAATGCAGAAGATGACCAACGATACAGAAATTATCAATTCCCCTGACTTCCAAAAAGGAATCGACATCAGATTTGATGGGGTTCCTTCTGGAACTCAGACTTATGCAACAGTTGAACAGAAATTGAAGGACTGTTTGGATGGCCTTTCGATAGGTCCACGGCCGTTTGATCCATGGTATACATTTGGAGATGATCGTTACTTTGATGTATTAAATCGTTCATTGACTTTCCAAAATGATCGTACAGTAGATCTTTGGTCAGATTATTACGACATTGATTTAGATTCAAATGGAAATCGAACTAATGCAGATTCGTCAGATCCATCTACTTGGACTGGAGGAGGGGGTAATGGAACTACAAACCCCAATAATCCGACGGATTCAACTGACGATGATGTAGAAGAAAACAATAGTATTACTTCTGAGGAGCTACCTCTTTTATTGCCCACTTTCGGCCCGTTTGGAGGAGTACAACACCCTACAAATTCCTCCTTGGAGAAGGGGATTCATATTGAAGAATGTGTGACTAATCCAGAGTCTAATGGAGATGGCCGGGTCAGAGGATGTGGTTCACTAGTTATCCTTTTATCAGAAGGAGATGGCTGTTTCGTAGAGTATTGGCCAGATGATTTGACTACTGCTTCCTGGATTGTTCATGACAACGATTGCTCAGATGATACGAGTTGGGTGCATGTACATGCAGGAATCAGCGAATCCTCAGCAGAAGGTGAATGGCCAGTAAGTAGATTAGATCCGTCATATATCCCAGGGGATGCAATTACTTTTCCTGGAATGTCGTGCGAAGATCCCATCGTAGTGCAGGCTCTTGTTGTGGGCGAGAATCCACCGATAAGAGGTGATGATGAGAGAATAGGGGATTGGACCTGTCGTGATGCCCATAATTGGATGATGCCAGTCGAAATTCATGAAAATGACCCTTCACCTCAAGGTGAAGAAGTTTCAGCATTGACCGAAGAGGTATGGTATTGGATTGCAATTCTAGCAACTTTGGGAATTCTCGCTGGTTCAGTTATTGTAATTGTTCGAATGAAATCAAACGCTCCTCAACAACTGATTAATCTGAGAGATGAGAAGAGCCGTTCTTCTAATCAAATAGGGGAACTTCTTGAAAATGAATCAGAAGAATAAGCCCTAATCTAGAGACCAAACAACTCCGTCGGACGTATCTTTGACTGTTACTCCCATCTCAGAAAGAGCATCTCGAATTTCATCCGCCGCCGTCCAGTCTTTCGCATGCCTTGCAATTGATCGTCGAGCTAGAAGACCTTCCACTTCGTCCTGAATTGCAATTCTTTTGGGGTCCAGTCGCGGGTCATAAATCGCTTTGGCTATTTCTTTCGTAGGTAACACTCCCAAAATTGAACCTGCTATTTCTTCCATCCAATTGATAGAGAATATTGCAAATGAAGCAGTATCTGTTTCATCGATTTCATCTGAGTTTAGAACTTCTGAGATGATCCTTGCACCTGCTTGCACCTTGGATAATGCAAGTCTACTGTTTAGGTCATCATCCAATGCTCGAGCCGCTTCTTCAGCTAGAGATTCTACAATCCCTATTTTTTGAATCAAGTATTCTGCTGATGTACTATCTCCCTCAGGTAGTGGGGGTAGTGGGGCCAAGGCCTCTCCAAGTTCGGAAGAAATGATTGCTTGCCCATATGTTTCAGAGATTTTACGTTGATTTCCCTTTGCATCGTTCAACAATTGTTCACTAACGTCGATGGGATTTCTATAATGGGCGTTTAGGAGTGCATATCTCAAAACTATAGGCTCATAAATTTTGAACGCATCAGTAACGGTCCAAAAATTTCCTAGACTCTTACTCATTTTTTCTCCATCCACTCTTACAAATCCGTTATGCATCCAAATGCCAACTACTGGTTCTTTACCAGTACAACATTCTGATTGGAAAATTTCGGCTTCATGATGAGGGAATCTTAGGTCAAATCCGCCCCCATGAATATCGAAGGATTCTCCAAAGTGATGTAGACTCATTGCACTACACTCGATATGCCATCCAGGTCGACCCTTTCCCCAAGGTGAATTCCAAGCTGGTTCTCCTGGTTTGGCTGCTTTCCAAAGCGCGAAATCATTGTGTTCTCTTTTATCGGATTTATCAAGTCGTCCTGAACCGCCTGCTTGCACGGCTTCGATGGTATTCCCAGTAAGTGTTCCGAATTTCTCAGGAGCAGATGAAACTGAGAACCAAACCCCATCTGAAGAAGTATATGCATGTCCTTTTTCAATCAATTTCTCAATCATTTTGATGATTCCCTCTAGGTGTTCTGTTACTCGTGGATAATGATCTGCACGTTCTACACCAAGAGTGTCCATGACTCGATAGTAATCCTCTATGTTGCGGTTAGCAACTTCAAGAAATTCGATTCCTTCTTCATTTGCAATGTTGATTATTTTATCATCAATATCCGTGAAATTTTGAACATAATCTACATCATATCCCGATGCTTCTAGCCACCGGTGAAGAAGATCGAAAGCGATGTAGCACCGTGCATGGCCTAGGTGGGAGGGAGAATATGGTGTAATGCCGCAAACATACAACTGAACTTTACCCGGAACTGCAGGATGGAAGGCAACCTTCTCTTTCCTGCGAGTATCATAGAGGTGTAGGGTCATGTCCTCCTCATCCCTTGGGTGGCACACTTCATCATAAATGCGTGCGAACTTAATTCCATTAGGGGCCTGTAACAAAAATTCAAACCAAAGAAAACATTACGTTATCGTATGGACCAAGCATTCAAGCGAATTTTAGTGACGGGGTGCACCGGTTTTCTTGGTCGACAAGTTACTCATGAGTTCCTTTCCCGAGGTTATTTTGTTCGTGGAACAACTCGAACTCCCAATGAATTACATCAGCAAATATTGGATGATTTTGATGCAGGTTCATCGTTCGAACTTCGTTGTCTTGACTTGTTATCTGATGAAGGTTGGAATGAAGCGATGAATGATATCGATGCGATAGTTCATACCGCTTCACCATTTTCAGCACATGAACCAAAAGATGAGCAAGAATTGATTAAACCTGCAAGGGAAGGAACCTTACGTGTTTTGACTCATGGGTATCAGGCAGGAATACGAAAGTTTGTGATTACTTCATCAACTGCAGCTATTGCAGGGGCAACTCCAACAAGCCGAAACAAAACATATACTCACAATGATTGGACTGATTTAGATCGTGCAAATTCTGCCTATACAAAAAGTAAAACTTTGGCTGAACAAGCAGCATGGGATTTTGTTGAATCACATCCTGAATCAGTATTGACTACTGTAAATCCGAATGTGATTTTTGGGCCATTGCATAGTGGGACTTCAGGGACGTCATTGAGAATCATTGAATCAATTATCGATAGTTACTATCCAGGATTCCCTAAAATCAGCTTTGCTCCTGTTGATGTGCGTGATGTTGCTTGGATGCATGCTGAAGCAATTGAGAATTCCAATCTAAATGGTGAACGATTGATGATGGCGACATCACCAATCACGATGCCAGAGATAGCCGGGCATCTGAAATCAAATGGTTGGAATGTTACTACGCGGGCACTTCCTAATTTTGTAGTTAAATTGATGGCTTTGTGCATCAAAGAAGCCCGTTTAGTATCTCGTGGTCTTGGGACAACGAATTATTACGATTGTGCAAATACTGTAGAAAAGTCTGGATGGGTGTCTAAATCACACAATGAAATGATTCTCTCAGCTGCGGATTCATTGAATTTAAGATGATTATTCTGAATCAAGCATTCCATTTTTCCTTGCCCATCTAAAGGATTGAACGCATGCATATGTGTAGGTTCCACCAAGGACTAGCAGTAGCGCATGAGAAATGATCAAGATACCAGAGGAATCTCCATCCATCAGAATCATCGGTAATCGCAGTCCGCCTAAGGCGCATAGGAGTCCAAAGATTACAGCGATGTGCATAAACAGTTTCCGACGCGAGGGCATCTGTGCTGCTGCTGACCCCATAACTGCGATTGGTGTGCCCATGATAGTAGGGATCAAGGCTGTGGGACTGGCCATATCGGAAATCACGTACGCTGCAACTCCCCAAGCAGAGAGTATCCCTCCGACCAAAATCGACATTAGTGGCATCTCTATTCCGAAC
>DASCRU010000226.1:0-4321 GCA_034400015.1 Candidatus Thalassarchaeaceae archaeon
GATTCAGTTGACTCTACATTCTTCGGATTAGTAATGGACCAAGAGAAGACTAAGTCAATATCGGTCTGATTTTCAGCAGCAATTGCAACAACAGAACAGCCAGTACCCATGGGTTGATTCTGACCATTTACTAAAATGGAGAAATCAGGGGCAGGATGATTTTCGATTGTAACATCCAATGTAGTAGATGCTCCGAATCCTAAACCGTTGGTGTATTGCATAGACACGCTGTATCTTCCAGCAGGCCATGAAGAACAATCGATAGGAGCTGTTTCATTCAGAACCTGCCAAGGAATTCCAGTCAACGAAACCACTCCAACCGCATCGTATTGCTCACCAACTTCATCAGAAAATGAGCGGACGATTTGACATTCATCGCCAGTAAATATTTCTTCAGATGCCTGAAGTTCTAGGCCCAAAGTAGGAGGATTTAGAGCAGTAGACAAATCGAATGTTCCAAGGTCTACCTCATGAGAAATTACCTCCAAACCATGATCCCAAATTAGCATTCGAAGGTGATAATTTCCATCTTCCCAAGCATGAATGGATATTGAACCGAATTTTATTTCACCCGCATTAAGAGACATGTTCTGCCAGAATGGAATCACTAAACGATCGGTTTCCACAATTATCTGAACACCAACATGACTGTCTTGAGTAGCGTTTATTGCGAAAATTGTGCTTAACATGTCGGGAAACCCATCATTATCCATATCCATTGCATCTACTCTTCTTTCCTCTAATCCGATACCGGATTCAGCACTAACAGATAAGGCAGTTAAAGGCAATAGCAATAGGATTGAAGCAATCGTCAAAACACGATTTACCATCATTCATCACCCCCTCTTCGAACAATCATCAGTCCAAGTATTGTAATCAAGAAAATCCCAATCGGAATCAAATATGTAAGTAATGAAGCAGTAGGATTCGATGCCATTAACATATACTGTGAATTCAAGAAACCGAAACTATTGGAAAAACCATCTCCATTACTATCTGGACATCCCTGCAAATCAATTGTTGAAGTTCCAGAGACATCTATACAATCATCTCTCAAAGATCCTATTGCATTGTCGCCAAATCCATCTCCATCTGTATCTGCCCATTGTACTCTAGCACGTGGAAATGCATCAGCAGTACCATTCGGGCTTGCACCCCATCCATCATCTGGATCACTGTATCCATCCCCATCAGTATCGGGACATCCAAGACGATCCAACAAACTGATTCCATCTGCTAGAGATGCCTCGGGACAAGAATCAGGCATATTCCCCCAGGCATTGTCTCCATACCCATCTCCATCTGCATCGAACCATTGTGTCACATCCATGGGGAATCGATCCCCAAGATCGCTCCATCCGTCACCATCTGTATCAGTACAACCAAATCGATCTTCAGTACTCGTTCCAGGGGTTTCTTTACAACGATCAGGATTTGTGCCAACTGGCTCATCTCCATATCCATCTCCATCAAGATCCCTCCATTGACTCGAATCTTCTGGGAAAGCATCAGCAAGACCTGCGGGATGAGGTAACCATCCAGCTAGAATCTGAGGGTCACTTGCACCATCTCCATCCCCATCTGGGCAACCCCATCTATCGATGGTAGAACTACCAGTCGTCACCGGGCATGCATCTGGCCTCCAAGCACCTTCTTCGTTATTATCTCCAAATCCATCTCCATCTGTATCTGCCCATTGAGTAGATTGATCATTGAAAGCATCTGCAAATCCCTCTGGATGTGCAGGCCATTCTGCATCTGAGTTACTATATCCATCACTATCAGCATCAGGACAACCAAATCGATCCATTGTTGAGGTACCTACTCTTTCTTTGCAAGCATCGGCTTGGAAACCAGTGGAATTATCACCAAAACCATCTGAATCTGAATCAGCCCACTGGGTTGGTTCATCAGGGAATGCATCAACTTGAGATGCTGCTGGATTCTGATTGTCTCCCCAACCATCCCCATCACTGTCTAACCATTGTGTAGGATTGTCGGGGAAGGCATCAGGATTGGTTCCATCTGGATTGTCCCCAAAACCATCGAGATCTCGATCTGCCCATTGAGTAGGGTCCCCTGGGAAGGCATCAGATCCATTTTCTGCTGTCCATGTCTCATCTGGATTCGACCAACCGTCGCTATCCGAATCTGGACAACCTAAACGATCTTCGAAAGAAGTACCGGCTCTAGTTGGGCAAGCATCTGGGTCAGTAGCCCCCTCATACCAAACTCCTAATCCATTCACTGCCCTACTTTCATTCCAAGAAGGGTCGTCCCAATTATCTCCATAACCATCAGAATCGAAATCTGACCACTGTGTAGAATCTGTATCAAAGGCATCAGCTCCATCAGAAATATTCCAAGACTCAGTAGAGAAAATTGCAGTAGGATCTGGATCAGACCAACCATCTGCATCAGAATCCCTACAACCAAATCGATCCTGATTCGAATTTCCGAAATATTGAGGGCAATGATCTGGATTATTCGCAGGTGCCGAATTATCTCCATATCCATCACCGTCACTATCTACCCACTGAGTGCCATCAGATGGGAAGCGATCACCACTATCTGACCAACCATCTTCATCCCCATCTGGGCATCCGAATTTGTCCTCTGTAGAAGATCCCGGAGTATCATCGCAATCATCTTCACGATCTGGGAATCCATCATCATCGGAGTCTCGATCATATTCATCGAGAGTGAATGTGATTGTGTACTCAATTTCATCATTACAATTTGTGTCGTCGCCGGATATTTCAACGAAGAAACTGTCTGTGCTACTCGCTGGAGTTTGGAGTGTCACCGATGTTGGACCATCACTGTCAAAACCGGACTGACTGATTATGGCCCCAGCAGAATCCTTGAGGCGAACATCTCCTTCCCAGCCATCAGCAAAAGCACCGAATAAAGTGCAGATACCTGTATCGGGGTTACTCATTTGTCCCGATACTCTGACTTCGACAATGTCTCCAGTGGTGGCATCAATCTTCCAATAATCTCGAGTGTCTCCGCCATGAGAACAGCCATCACCATTGCAGACCCATTCAGTATAGGAGGTGCCTGGCACTGCTACATTAGCTGAAGCCATGTCGTTATCTCCAATCACTCCTGGCATTGTGGAAATAAGCATACTGAAAATAATCCCTGTAGCAAGAATACGGCGAAGTAGAGAGAGCGATGGGGGGGCCGAGGTGAAAGAGGGGGCGCGCTCCATCGTAGATGGAGTCGTACATTACGCGTAAATCAGTTCCGTCGGGAATTTAGATGATTTTTACCAAAAAAGAACAATTTTCGGAATGATTCAAAACAAAGGACGTTGCCCTTTGTGGCATGGCAGATGCGTTACCTGTCCATGTGACTGTGGTTATTCCTACCCGAAATGAGGAGGAGGCAATCGTTGATACGATTCGTTCAGTGCCAAACGATGGGTGGTGTGAGAAACTAGATTTCCTCATTATTGATGGAAATTCAACTGATCGTACTCGTGAACTTGCGGAACAGGAGGGAGCAAGTGTATACCTCGAGCCAAGACGTGGCTATGGACGAGCCTACAGAACAGGATTCTCTATGGCACCTGGCGATGTTATCGTAACCATGGATGCTGATTGCACCTACCCTGGTGAGGAAGTACCGGGATTAGTTAGAAAATTAGTGGAAGAGGATCTGTCGTGGATTACCTGCGACCGACTAAGAAGAGCTGAAGATGGGGCAATGTCTGGCCTTCATGGCCTAGGAAACTGGGTCTTGTCTACAACCGCTAGATTCCTATTTTGGTATGGAGTTCACGATTCTCAGAGTGGAATGTGGGTTTTCCGCAAGTCAATCCTTGAAGATACGAGAATGAGGCCTACAAATGATGGTATGCCTCTTTCAGAAGAATTCAAGATTCGGGCACGCAGATACATTGGGAAGAAGAAAGCGATTGAAATTAGTGTTCCGTACAGAGTTAGAGTTGGAGAAGCTGAAATCAATACTTGGGGAGATGGGTGGAAAAATCTTCGATTCCTTTTCGGTATGAGATTTGGACTTGCTAAGGCAAAAACACCTTGGGGACCAGATTCAGACTGAATCCCAATCTAGATCAGAACCTCTAGTTTTACCTTCATTCTCTTCATTATTCTCTTCGACAAGAGTTGTTTCGATAGATTTCTCCGCATCTAATTCTTCCTCCGCAGCGACCACTTCACTGGTTCCATCCCATGATTGTGTGGCATCATCCGGCAAACTGCTCCATGATTGGATGAGATCCAAATCTCTCTGCATATTTCTTCTTCGATTTATCATAAATGTTCCACCAACAATTGCAAGCATTACAAGA
>DASCRU010000227.1:0-6399 GCA_034400015.1 Candidatus Thalassarchaeaceae archaeon
AATCGAAGATGCTGCATGGCCAGTTTTAAAAAATCGGATTTTCAGAGAAGCTACTGAAATTCTCCTACGTCTACTACGAGGTGATACCATCTCTTCGGAAGATCTTCAACCAACAGTTCTCCACCGAGAAGACTTCAGAAGTGACGAACATTGGGAGTTGGTTCAATCCACCGCCAAGGAGGAATATGGTTTACCTTCATTGCCTGAGGACGTCCAAATCGCACGAAGATATGCATTTGAAAATCTGAAAACAATCCCACAAAATTGGCCACGAGAACGATTAAATCTAATTCTTGGATCTCACGATTCCGCAACTCAAATTTTTGCCAATCAATTCATGCCAGTTCAAGTGTTCAATCTTAGCATTACCCCTCCAGAAGTAATCGATGCAACTCATCAGAGAATGGCTGAAAACTATCATGCTGATGGAGGGAAATGGGAACGGCGAATGATGCCACGGACTCTCATGGTATTCCTGAACGAAGAAGAAAATCTAGACCCAGTACAACGTTCTACTGCAGCAAAAAAGGAAGCAGATGAAGCGCTTCGTTCATACTGGTCAGCACTTGATGGCACCATTGATCCTGAGAAAATAGAGCGGGCGACCGATAACGCAGTAATTGGGAATGCAGAAGAAGTGGCTAGTCAGATTTTGGAACGATTCAATCATGATGACAGAATAATGTGCTGGTTTGACTTCTTCAATCATGATTCAGAACGAGTAATCAGAAATATGGCTGCCTTCATGGAGAAAGTGAAGCCTAGGATAGAGGAGGGATTGGAATGAATGAGAAATCACGTCCTTCATCAGTAGCCCCTGGTCGACCTGGTTCAGGTGTTTATCCATCTAATCCGCTAGGAGAATCGCATGAAGGGATACCTACTGGACGAGATGTAGAGTGGGAACCATTGGTTGATTTCAGACGACTAGACGTATCTGAAAATACAATTCATGGTGCAATTGCATGGGTACATGGAAAGGAGGTAATACATTCCTTCGGAGGAAATGTACTGGTGTATGGGAGATCAATGATGAAACCCTTACTGATGAAAAGTTTCACAGATGTTCTCGATGATGCATTAACAGATAAACAGAAGGCTATTGCTTGCTCATCACATAATGGAGATACGGAACATGTTGCAACAGCACAGAGCATCCTTTCTGAATCTGAATGGGGGTTAATGCAATGTCCATTGGATGTCCCACTGGTTCAATTCGGAAGGCAAGTAAGACGGCCACGAAGATGGTTTCACACTTGTTCAGGTGAGCACGCAGCAATTCTTCGTGGATTGCGCCTAAAGGGTATTAATCGAGCAGGATATACATTACCAACATCTTCCTGGTTCCAAGACTATGTTGACCAATTACGAGACATGTTACATCCAGAATGGGAGCCATTGAGAATTGCAAAGGATGGATGTGGGCTCCCTACTGTTTCGAATACTGTAAACGAACTAGCCACCTTATTTGCGGCTCTTGTAAATACCAAAGATGATGACTGGATATGGGGTTCAATGTGTAGGAATCCCGATTTAATCGGAGGATTCAATCGGCTCGATTCTACAATTATCAAAGCAGGTGATGGTAGAGTACTTGCCAAAGAAGGAGCTGATGGATTGTTAGGTATTGCAATAGAGCATGATGATTGGCCAGAAGGTCTGGGAATTGTAATCAAGATCGCTCATGGATGGAATAGCCAAGCAACATGGTACGTTGCTCGAGCAGTTTTGGGAGTTCTAGGAATAGAATTCAGAAACCCTTACCCACTTCATCGACAGAAGGCATTTATCGTACCGGGAATTGTTCCAGACGTCTACCTTGAAAAACTTGAGACAGTAGTAACCTGGGACGAATGGGATCCAGATCGTGATCGATTTCAAATTCTAGAAAATCAAGATGAAGGAAATGCATCAAATCCCCATGGAAACGAAGGACGGGTGTGATCCGTTGCTGGATATACCAAATCATATTGGTGGGGAAGAAGTCTTTGCGATTGAGGGAGATTGGATCATTAATCATGCCCCTTCTACAGGTGAAACGATTTCCAGAATTCCGAGGTCAAATCGAAATGACGTAGAAAATGCGGTAAAATGTGCAAAGGAAGCAGGACCAGGATGGGCATCTCTATCAAAAGAAGAACGAGCGGATTGGTTGGATAAGATTGCAGATTCTCTAGAACAAAGAATAGACGAAATTGCATCACTAGAATCCTTGGATACTGGGAAACCAATTAAAATCGCAAGAGCCGTGGATGCAGAACGTTCGGTTGCTAATTTTAGATTCTATGCTGAACAAATCAGAGAATTAGAAGATGAAGAGTTTCGAATGAAAAATGCAACCAATCATGTGCTTCGTCGACCTGTGGGAGTAGGGGCTCTAATTACTCCATGGAATCTGCCTTTGTACCTACTTTCGTGGAAGGTAGCGCCTGCCATTGGGATGGGGAATACAGTGGTTTGCAAACCTAGTGAATTAACGCCCATGACTGCGGATCTGATGATGAAAGTAATCAAGGATGCTGGCCTACCTGATGGAGTGGTGAATCTAATCCACGGAACAGGAGTAGAGGCAGGGGGGCCATTGGTTTCACATCCAGATGTACAATTTGTCTCATTTACGGGAGGTACAACTACCGGTTCTATCGTGGCAAAAGATGCTGCTACATCATTCAAAAAAATGAGCTTAGAATTAGGTGGGAAGAATGCAACCATCATTCTCGATGATTGTGACCTTGATCGGCACATGGAGGCCATCGTCAGAGCATCCTTCCTCAATCAAGGGCAGGTATGCCTATGTGGAAGCCGCATTCTGGTACATGATTCAATTTATGAGTCGTTTAAACAAAAATTCGTTGATGCAGTAGAACGCCTACAAATTGGTGATCCTAGAAATCCAGAAACGGATCTTGGTTCCCTCATCAGCCCTCAACATTTAGAGAAAGTAAAGTCATATGTCCATCTTGCTATTGAAGAAGGTGGAACTATTCTTACTGGAGGGGGAGTACCTAGTATATCCTCAGAATTTGAGGGAGGGAACTGGATTTCTCCAACTGTAGTAGATGGACTGTCACCTGAATCCAGATGTGCAATGGAGGAAATTTTCGGACCAATGGTCACCTTACACCCCTTTACTACAGACGAAGAAGCCATTCAAATCTCCAACGGGACCAGATATGGTTTAGCCGGAAGCATTTGGACCAATGATTCTACGCGCGGAGAAAAGATTGCAAAAAAAATGGATACTGGAATGGTTTGGATTAATACATGGCTTCACAGAGATTTACGAGTGCCATTCGGGGGAGTCAAAGATAGTGGAATCGGTAGAGAAGGCGGCAAGTGGAGTTTAGGGTTCTATTCTGAGGCAACAAACATCTGCATAATGGATGATTGAGTTATTCCTCTTCATCCGAAGGAAGTCTGCCCATCATCCAATGTAATGCGGGAAATAAAATAGCGAATAAGCCGAGTGTAATGAGGAATGATGAACCAAGTAATTCAACTCCGATTTTCCCCATAGCTAGACCAGTACTTGCACCCATCCCTGCCCAAACACCAATCCTGAATGGAGGATAAGAGGACCTCCAAATACTAGCAGTTTGAATTAACCATAGTACTCCTACGACAAATGGCCAAAGTAATGCAACGAGAGCAATTGGCCAGAATCCAATGTGTAACCCAACTATTCCACCTATGATTCTCTCAATTCCACGGCCATTTATATCAGGATGAATTAGTGGTAGAAAGACCATTATTGGAGTAAGTAGAAACAGTGTAAAGGCTGGTTTTTTCAATTCAAACGGTGGCGTGAAATCAAGAATCATTATCAAACAAGAAATCGCCATTGAAATGATGAATGGACCAAAGGCGAGGCCCATTGGCAGACGCTCCCATCTCATGCCTCTCGGTTAACATCCAAAGCATTCAATCCTGCCTATTCTAGTACCATTTAGATGGAGGGATTGATGTGCTTGGAACCAATCCGAGCAATATGGCCGGGGAAATTGTACTGGGTGCTCTAGCACCTCATCCACCTCATCTCGTTTACGCTGAAAACCCTGAACAAAACGAAGCATATGCTGAAGGAGGTTGGGAAACCCTTCGTTGGGGGTATCAACGTCTGGCTCGAAAATTAAAGAATTTAGATTACGACGTAATGGTTGTTTTCACCCCACATTGGCAAACGTACATTGGGACACATTTCCTAGGACTCCCCCATTTCAAATCGAAATCGGTCGACCCAGTATTTCCAAATTTATTCCGTTTCAATTACGACCTAACCGTCGATGTAGAACTCGCTGAAGCAATGCACGATGAAGCTGCTGCCTCGGGAATAATTACTAAGATGATGAGGAATCCAGATTTTCGGGTCGATTATGGTACAATTGTAAGTTGTCACTTGCTTAATCCCTCATGGGATAAACCAATTGTTACCATCTCTAGCAATCGAAACACTCACTACTACTCTGCAGAAGTAATGAACGAACAGTCTGCAGCATTGGGGAGAGCGTGTAGAAAGGCAATTGAAGAAAGTGGAAAGAAAGTTGTCCTAGTTAGTAGTCATAGTCTATCTCATCGGCATTTCACAACCGAAGCACCATTACCGGAAGATATGAGTCGAGAACATATTTACAATCATAGCAACTATGTTTGGGACATGAAACTAATCGAAATGATGAGAGAAGGAAAAATGAAACAAGTAGTAGATATTCTGCCAGAATATACTGAACAGACAATTGCAGAAACTGATGCAGGCGCCTTTACGTGGATGATGTCTGCGCTAGGATATCCAGAATATCCTGCTGAAATTTACGGTTATCAATCTGTAATTGGAACTGGTAATTTAGTTGCATCATGGGATCCAAATGAACAAACAAGAGAATTGGTCCTCTAGAGGTGAACACATGGATGATGAAAATGAAATTGTTTTAGGCATATATTGCCCCCCTCACCCACATCCGCTATTATGTCCTGAAGCCAACGAAGGATATGGGAATTTAAGAAAAGCATTCGAGGAATGCGCAAAAAAAATCGAAGAAAGTGAAGCCGATTTGATTTTAGTATATTCGACGACTTGGCCCAGTATTGTCGGACACCAAATACAAGCTTTGGAAAAACCAGTGTGGACTCTCGTAGATGATGATTTTCATTATCTTGGTAGTATGCCGTATGAGTTTACCATTGACGTAGACTTTGCTAACTCAATGAAAGACGCTGCTGAATCTAGGGGATTAGAGGCTAGAACTGTAGCATACGATGGTTTTCCAATCGATACGGGTTCTGTCGTCGCTCTACGATTATTGAATCCAGAAAATAGAATCCCAGCAGTTATTCTTTCCAGCAACATGTACGCAAATAGATCTGAGACAATTGTGTTAGGGAAAGCGGCTCGAGACACATTACAATCCCAAGGGAAAAAGGCAGTAGTAGTGGTTGTTTCCAGCCTCTCAAATCGAATGTTTACTGAACATATTGACCCTGTTGATGATCGAGTTCATTCACAGAAGGACGATGATTGGAATCGAAAAATCTTGGAATTCTTTTCCGATGGAAGACTCGAAGATTTGAGTCAATTAAGTCGAGATATTCACGGGCAGATCCGAGTCCAAAAGGTTGTGGCATACAAACCAGCTTGGTTCATGGCAGCAGCAATGGGGCAGCATAACAACTACGAGGGTGACGTTCTTGCCTACGAAGCACTACATGGAAGTGGTGGCGCAGTCATCACTCTAACACCTGCAGGTGGATCGGTTGGAGACAAAGAATTTGACGAAGATGATGTTGAATATTATCAAGGTGATCGAAATGTTCTGGACAAGGGGATGTTAGATTGAATTCTGATGATGGGCCAATAATGTCCGATAATGCACCAAATGCAGTAGGCGCATACCCACATGCTAGGAGAGTGGGTGACTTTCTGTTCCTAAGTGGTGTGGGCCCAAGGCAAGCCATAACAAATGAAATTCCAGGAGGTCCCATTCACGATGAGGATGGACAACCACTGGATTACGATATCAAAGCTCAAACTGAAGCATGTATCAGAAACATAGCCGCAATTCTAGAATCAAGCGGAGCAAAACTAGAAAATATTGTAGATGTAACCTCATTCCTCATAGATATGGAGAGAGATTTTGAAGGGTATAACGAAGTCTATGCACAATTTTTCACCAGTATTCAAGCAACTCGTACTACTGTAGCAATCAGCGCTCTACCAACACCAATTGCAGTTGAATTGAAAGTAATTGCAAAACTTATGTGAGGTTCTATTATGGCAGTTGAAAGTATCAAGCGTTTTGCTACAGATATGGAACGAAGGTTGGGTCTTAATTCGGTAATTACAATCTCCCTTTCAGCCATGTTAGGGAGTGGACTTTTCGTACTGCCGGCTCTTGCTTCTGATGT
>DASCRU010000228.1:0-6120 GCA_034400015.1 Candidatus Thalassarchaeaceae archaeon
AGAAGAAGGAATAAGGAGGCAGATTCAGAAGAAGAATCGCAGGATTGAATTCCTTGACCTTCTTGTGACAAACGCCTGAGTGATGACAGAGAGGGTCTGAGCAACGCGTTGACGAACCCTATGAGTGCAGACAGGCGAATAAGGAATAAGTGATAGAATGCGGAATCGCGTACCCATTAATCGAGGGGTTGCTCTTGCACTTCTGATTACATTAACCATGTTAAGTCCTGGTTGTCTTTCTCTTCTTACGATGAGAGAGATGATGGAGGATATGAGGGAACCACCAAAACGTCTTGAAGTTCCCACCCCTATAGGATGGGACTATACTTTTGATACCCAAGATTTCGAATCTACACAATACATGAATGAATCAGGATTTGAGATTGATCCAACAGTAAGTGAATTTGAGTTGTTCTTTGATGCATCTATAGGTGATGCACTTTCAGATACTCTTAACGAAACTTTTCCTGGACTTATTGAAGAGGTAGGTGCTCGATATGTTGAGATTTCGATATGGGAACCCGGGCAATATCCTTCAGGGACACCTTTTTTGACTCAAAGAGCAACTGAGAATTATGAGTTTAGTGAACGTTATGTGAATGAGGATTCATCTCCCTTAGAGGATGGAGAATGGCAATTAACAGTGGAGGCGCAAGGAATAGGTATTGAGGCACCAGTAGACGTTTTTTCAGTATATGATTCATTTTCAGTTTATGTTACTGTGATTCGACCATGCGAACGATTTTCAGAGATACATCAACCTGGGGAATGCACTGCTCTCATTGACTTGCAGGGATAAAGAGCCGATCTGGACAATCTTGTCTTCTGCTACAGGATTCACATTTTCCAGGGCGGTCATGATCTCTTTTGGCACCACCTTCTACACTCACTTTCTGCATTTCCTGAATTACTGCGAACAGACTATCCCGTTCTTTCTGATTCCATTCAATAGAATAGACTGTTTCAGAACCATATCGAAGGAATCCGAAGGGAGGAGGCGAACCAGTAAATGATTCAATCAGGTGAAGATATGCTAGAATCTGAAATCGATGACTCTTATGCGGTTTCTTCGGAACTTTTCCTGTTTTAAGTTCTACAGGAATCAAATCCTCTCCAATTTTTGTAATTTGATCAGGTCTTCCTCGTAGTCCTGAAATGAGGTCTTCTAGAAGAATAGCGTCACCTCCGTCGCTATATCGAATATCGCCTAATTCGTCAAGACCACCTTCTTTGTCCTTTTCTTTGACTCGCTTGTCGGCAGAAAGAGCTGCTTGTAATCTAGTGGTCGCCAACATGGTCCAGATTAGGGCAAGAACAAGAACTAGAAATGTAGCCAAACTACGGTTTTGAGCAAAAGTTAGCGCCACTCCATGAAGGCTCAATGCAATGGCAGAAAATAGGATTAGTGCTTCAGGCTTCCCAAAAGTAAACCATTCACCTTCCCCTAATTTCCAAGTATTTTCTAGGGGGTGTAGATTGTTTTCCAAATCAGCTAATCCGTTAGGTGCAGGAATTAATTCTTCATTCCACCCTAACCATTGTCTCCATGGCAGAATCAATAGAACGATAGCGAGGATTAGCCAAACTAAGGCCAAGAGTACCAAAAATTGCCCAATCATTTTTGCTAATTGAGAATCAATTAATCCATCTTGAACGAAATAGAATGCAGCAGTATCGGCTGCAAGTGTTAGAACGACTGCAAACCACCATGACCAAATCACGATATTTCGAGTAAAGGCATTCTGAGCTTCGATCTTTTCTACAATCATCTGATGCATTTTTTGGTGCTCTTCAATTCCACGTTGCACCTCCTCTCCTTGGGCCCGAAACCCCTCCACCGACATCCTCCAACTCATTGGACAGTAGACATAACGTTCGACGTCCGAAGCCGAGATTTTGAGAGTCTGGCCTTCTGAGTCAACCCAGAATCCATTGGAACCTTCAGCCCCCTCTTTCAGAGGACCTCGAAGGTCGCTTGAGGCTCCCATAGGAATCTCATATCACACACTATTCAAAGGGCTTGGGGCGGAAGAAATCATTGTTTTCAATTTCTTATGATTAGCGAAGTGGTTATGAATGGGAGGCAGGTGGCCACGACGCTGGTAATGATGAGTGACGTAGAGTACCTTCTTCCTTTGGATACCTATCACCAACATTTCGTACACATCGGTACCCAACAGAGTAGCGCTCATATGGTGCCTTTTTTGGAGGATCAGAAGCAGGAAGGAACTGGCCTTTATCTAATCAATTTGGATGAAACCAACAAGCGATTTTCAACAGTTTCTAATTTCCTTAGCAAATTCAAACCCGAGAATATATTGGTTGTTAGCGCAAGACAGTATGGACAACGCCCTGCCCGACGTTTCGCACAGGCAATCGGTGCAAGACACATTGTTGGCCGTTTCATTCCAGGTACCTTGACCAATCCTCGTCTTCGCAGTTACATTGAGCCAGAGGTCATCGTAGTCACTGATCCACAAGCTGATCAGCAAGCATTGTCCGAGGCAGTAAATACAGGCCTACCAGTGGTTGGAATCTGTGATGCGAATAATACACTTCGATTTGTAGATCTTGTTCTTCCAGCAAACAACAAGGGTCGTCGAAGTCTTGCTCTAGTCTATTGGCTATTAGCTCGTGAAGTCGTCAAGGCGCAAGGACGAGTAACAGATGATCAATGGGCTGTTGCCGAGAATGTTGAGGACTGGGAGTCCTCATTCTGAGTGTTTGATTCGCGTCAGGGTCAAAACCTCACCACTTATCGGGTGAAACATGGAATCAGTTCCACTCCATCTTGCTCCTATGGCTGGGGTAACGGATCTACCATTTCGTTTGTTGGCTAGAGAATGTGGTGCAGATATAACTGTAACAGAATTTACTGCCGCGGCTGGATTGAATAGAGATGATGCACGTAGTTGGCGACGTTTGGAATCTGATCCTCGAGAATCTCCATTTATCCCCCAAATTTTTGGAGGTGTGGAGGAAGAAATGGTGGGAACAACTCGAGCACTTTCTTCAGTAGCAGATGTAATTGATCTAAACTTTGGATGCCCTGCTCCAAAGGTATGTAGAAATTCTGCTGGAGCAGCCCTTCTAGGAGATCCAGATAGATTGGTCAATATGGTACGCGCTTGTATCGAGGTTAGCAATGTTCCAGTTAGCGTCAAGGTACGATTAGGAACTGGATCAGGGCCGAATACTGCACATTCTATCGCTCAACGATTAGAACAAGAAGGTGTATTGAGAATAGCAGTTCATGGGAGAACGTTGCGACAAAAGTATGCTGGAGAAGCTGATTGGGAAGAGATAGGTGAGATGGTTCGTAGCCTCTCTATTCCAGTAGTCGCTAATGGGGATGTGAAAGATGCGGATAGTGCATTTCGTTGTCTCAAAGTAACTGGCGCAGCGGGTTTAATGATTGGAAGAGCAGCCATTGGAAATCCAGATGTGTTCCATAGAATCAAAGAAGGCTTAGGATGGTCCAAATCCCCTCCCCCATGGGGTGATTTGACATCAAATATCCCAGAAAAAAACCGAGATGCAGCCATAAAATTGTGGTGTTGGAAGAGATATTGTGAATTGGCTGATGAGACATATTCTGGTCGTCGTAATGCCCATCTTAAGCGTCATGCAATATCTTTCACAAAAGGATTGGAAGGAGCTAGTGATATGCGAGTACGGTTGCATCGAACCCAACAACCAGACGAATTGATTCAAGCGGTTTCTAATTTCTTAGAAGAGTCCATAAAAGCAGAAAAAGCAATCATGTAATCTGGTCGAATTTGTTTGAAACCATTCTAAGACGTTCAAGAATTCTATCGACTCGAGAGAGTAAACGAGAGATTACTGCTTCTGCATTTTTTCCTGTAAATCTGTAACCGTAAGGAACCCTTCCACCCAATGTGTTTACTAGAAGGCATTTGGTTTCGAGATCAACATCATTGAGATATTTTTCAACTTGTTCTGTAGTCAATTTCTCCTGCTTCAAATCATTGATGATTTCATTTGCAACATCTTCACCTATTCTACCAAGCCCTCCTCTGCCTCGAATCCAACGTTCTCCACGTTGTGCCCATTGGTGTGTCAGTCCAATGAAAAGATCGTGAGGGATTCGATCTTCAAACAATACACGTTCAACCAATAGTGCTGCCCTCAAACGTTCTAGAATCCCCAAAACGCGAGTCCTTGATTCCGTTGTTTCATCCATCAATGAGTCTGCAGTTAGAGGCGATTCTGCGGCTCCAAGTAATGTGAAAATTTGTAGTGCTAGGTCATCCTCTTCCTTACCTCTATCGCCAGCAAAACCAAGATCTCTCAATAGAGAATCCAATGCTTCTCGGTTCTCTACAGGCCCCTGTTCTGATATCACAATGCGAAAGGGGATATCTTCCCCCCCTCTTTGAAGAGGAGCAATCTTCATTCTCATTTCCGAAGGACAGATTACTTCTTCAAGAAGAGAAAGCCTCTGTTTGAGAATCAATTGGGCTTGGGCTGCAATCAATTCAATTGCTGCCGACAATGAACCATTTCGAATAATGTGTCTTTTCCATCTTCCTTCGGTTACTGTAGCTAGTAGTCCACATGATCTTAATTTTACTAGTTGATGATGAAGAGCAGTTGAACTAATGCCACTTGCATCAATCATGGATTGACTATCCCATCCACGCAAGGGTTCGGCTAACAAATGATCTTGCATCAAAGCATGAATTGAACCTCGTGTTTCATCCACACCATCAGCGTAGTTTCTTCTCCTAATCAGCCCCATGGAATCCAATATCCATGCTAGCAATACATCGGGATCTTCAGTACCAACAGGGACAGGATGTTCCCGAAGGCGAAGTACGAACATAGAACCCACCTGAAAGTTCAGGCTCAAGAGTATTCGGACCGTTAAGGAATAAATTTGGCGAATTCACTGTTGATTCATATCGTCCAGCCAGTCGTAATCGATGCCACCATCTCGAAGTCCGGAAAGATGAGGAGCAAGAGTAAGTTCTGATGCATGAAGAATCCCCCTTCTGCGGAGGACTGTTACTGCCGAATGGACGGATGCTCTAGACCTCCCTAACTCTCTAGCCATTTGGGCTTGAGATTTTGGTAATTCTTCTCTAGATAATCGTCCAACAATTAATTTCTGAACTGTGGATAATCCTACGGGCATCATGGCAGCAGCATGTTCGTCACCACCTACTGTTACCCCTGACATTATCTCCATTTGTGCAGGTGCTCCTGCATAATGACATGAACGACCATTCACATGAACGACAGTAATAGAATGACTCGCAATCAATACATCGAGATGGTGCCTTAATGTTCCATTAGCTGCATTTAGGTCACGTTGTAATTCTCGATATGGCAATCCTGGTTTCCTTTCGAGAAGATTCAGAATCCGCGTTCTTAGAGGATGTTCCCAACTGTCGCTTGCAGAACTAATGGTTCCACTAGTTGCGAAGCCATTCATTGACCCAAAACCAACCAATCCTCCAGCGATTCCCAATATTCCACCTAGGACCCATGGGTGCCTTCTGTGCCACTGTTGGAGTAAGGGCATGACTGTCTATTGTAAGTGAACCAACTTCAAGCCATTGGTTCGATGTTCAGACATTTTCTATTATGGCTCCATTGCGGATTTTCATATATGCTACTAAGGGCCCTAGCAATCGTCCACACACCTTTCCGTGTTCCGTCAATCGATAAGATACCCTCACAGGAGGTCCATCTACAACCCTTCTTTCGACTAATCCAGACTCAGTACATGCTTTGAGTTTGTCTGAAAGCGTTCGACTACTGATTCTATTTAGAAGATGCCTTAATTCATTGAATCTACGTTCTCCTGCAACATAGAGAGCAGCTAGAATTTCAATTGTCCAGCGCGATCCAAATACTTCCAATGCCTCGACACCTGCCTGAACTTCCCATGCTGTATCGTGTAAATCCTCATCAGCATATGATTCCAATGCTTGCCGGATTTCCGTCCCCATTTCACGCACGATTCCAATCGATTTTTCGATGTCCGTTAAATCCTCTTTGCTCACTTTCATTGGTGGCTCTACCATAGTGTCTCCTATACAACTTAGTGTATAAATTGCACCCTAGTAGTCGCACGAATACTCATACTTTGAT
>DASCRU010000229.1:0-10656 GCA_034400015.1 Candidatus Thalassarchaeaceae archaeon
GCGCCGAGAGGGAGATTTGAACTCCCGCGTCCAAAGGACAGTGGATTTCGAATCCACCGCAATACCGGGCTATGCGATCTCGGCAGGTTACGAGCCACCTGCCACCTCGTCATAAGCCTCACTAGACCATTATCAGCGGCAAAGACTGAATTCAGGTAGTGTGACGCAAGCACATGAAGGTCCGAATCGAGGTTGAGGGTAATACACACGAAATAGAAGCTGAAGAAGGAATTACAATCGACCAAATCCTTGAGCAGATTGGAGTACTCCCTAGTACCGTACTCGTCACACATGGTGAAAAAATTGTCCCACATTCTACGGTAATCAAATCAGATGTGGAACTAGGTACGATTATCGTTTCATCCGGTGGATAATCAGACATAGAACTCAGGAGAAGGTTCTGAAGGATTCAACAACGAATCAAGTTCAGTGTGATCCAAAGCAATCTCTCTACGAATGCGTTCTGCCGTACTCTCTGTTGTATCAATACTGATATCCAATGCGATTCCAAGATTCTCCTCGACCCATGATGCCAATCGTTGTCCTGAAATTACGTCCACTGTAGAACCAAGGGTTTCAGCAACAGCACAAGCAGCAGGAACAGACCTTAACGGCGCCATTCCAGCCAGAAGTCCGGCCATGCCAATCATTCCCGCTTCAGGTGCAGTAGAAGATGCAATGACGCCTCGTTCAGCGAAGGCATCACGTGTATCGGCGTCAGCACACACGAGATGGATTGAACTATCCTCAACGTCTGCCTGAAGCCCCACGAGAATCAGGAGAAGTTCCGCTTCTGCATCATCTAACATCATGAGGATTTTATCGGCGACCTCGTACTGTCCAGTTGGAGTCAACGGTTGAGAATCTCCCGTCAAAACAATCACTGGAAGGCCCATCGGTAGGAGTACTTGGTGTATCTCAATACGAGGGGGGCGCAAGAGACCGTCCTTCATTGTGGAATGAGGTGGGAAATCTGGATGCATTATCCATGCAAGGCATTCAGACTGATGTTCTTCGATTAGTGCATCTGCGATGATTTTACCCACATTTCCTACACCTGGAAGGGCCTCAATGTACACCATTCCTTCAGGGAGGGATTCTTCATCAGACATCCAATGGATTTCGGTTCGATTCATTCTTCTTCACTACCCTTATCCTCAATTGAAGGGAGACTCTGGGCCCATTCACCAGATTCAACGCCCTTTCGTTCACGTCGACGTTCGCCCTGACGATCTTCAGGAGAAAACTTGAGAGGGGCTGCCGCTGTCATTCTAATTCCGCATTCAGAGCATTCCGATGCAAGGGCATAACGAGAGCATTTTGGACACTTCTGAAGTTTACTTCGACCCATCTCTTCAACACCTGTTCTGCGGGTTGCTCCCGGGAGGGCACAAGAACCATTCGGGTAGAGAAGGGGGTGAGAGCATTACTCACGATGGCATTCTACTGAACCGCCAGCTACCTTGACCATCTCTTGAACGGAGTTCTGAGCAGACACCCAAGCCTTCTCAGCTAACTTGTAATCTGGTGCAACGACTTCAACTCGATATTCGGGTGCACCATCATAGTAACACGAAACAGTAACCTCATCTTTCTTCGAGGATGCACCTTCTGCTTTGGTTAGAGCCTTCTTGATTACTTCTACGCCTTCATCGTCCCAGACTTCAATCATCATGCGGCCTCGGATGATTACGCTTGTTGGAACAATATTCTCAACTGCCAATTCGATTAACAGTGAAGTCCATTCTCCTTCAAATCCCATTTCCTTGAGAATTTCAGCATTTGCTGCAGCCTCTTCAAATGAACCGTAAAGTGTACCAAATGTCTGTTCAAGTTCGGAGGTCATTCGTTCAAGTTCGGACGCATCCCAATTATTTCGTTCTGCTACAATCTTCAGAAGTTGTGTGGCTCTCTGTTCGTTCTTCCAATTTTGAAGAGTGTCTCTTCGACGCTCATCAGAAACCGACTTGATTGAAACATCAACGCTACGCTTGTCCTTTCGAACCTTGGTTACTCTAGCAACAGTTCGTTGTCCTTCGCGAATATGGTCCCTAACCCTAGCAACCCATCCAGAACTGACCTCTCCAACGAAAACGAATGCTCGAATTTCATCAGAGTAGCCATTAAGATCGAGATATGCACCATTCTTCTCAATGCTTGAAACTGTAACTACGACGTACTCTCCCTCTTCAGGATATTGAAAATCGTCTGCCATCTAGAAGCCCCCTCACTCGAGGACTTCCTGGACCTCGCTTCCGACTAGGGAAGCCTTGCCACCAGCAGGCTGAGCAAGAGTTGCACCACAAACACCGCAATTGATTACGGTAGCAGCGCGCTCAAAGATTACGGTCTCATTTGCACAATCCTTGCACGCAATTCGAAGAAATCTACTGGCCATATTTTTCACCTCACTTATCCACAAGCTCGAACTTCTTGGCTCTCTGTCCAGCAGGGGAATGAGCCTTGCCAGTCTCAGTACATCTGAAGATCAAATTGACTCTCTTAGTTGGCTTCTCACGACCCTCAGGCTTAGGACGAGGGAAACCACGGTAACCAGCAGTGACTCTTCGGAAACGCCTCTGACCCCACTTTAGTTCAGAAGCGCGTCTCTTCTTCACGCGCTCTACGGTATGTTCGGTGTGACGTCCAGCAGCAGGGCTGTATCTCTTGACCTTGCGCGGCATCTTAACCATCATGTCACCTCCGTAGCATCTCGGCGACCATCGGCCCCTATTTGAGCGTGTCGCGGTTGAATGGTTGGATTCCATGGCAAATATTGTGTGATGTGGCATCAATGTTCATGTCCATTAGGTTACATCGGCAGTCATGAATTGGTTGGCCATCGCCTTCTGGCTCCTCCTTTATGCAGGGATCCCGGGCGTAATCGCCATGCATCTTCATCGCAAGGAAACCAAAATCAATCGATTTGCTACACCAACCACGATTCTCGTGCTTGCAGGAATTGCGGGAACGGCAACAATGCTTGGAAGGAGTTCTGATTACGGCCCATTAGACACAGCAGAAGCCCTTCTTCATCTTTCAATTCCAGGAATTACCTACCTCATCGGCGCTTGCCTAGCAATATTTGGAGGACCTACTCCAGTGGGCCCTATTCCCAAAAAATGGAGACGGGGTGGAGTTATTCTAATGTTGATTTCAATTTCATTGATTATAGTCCAAACTCTAGAACCCGAAAATCTCCCTATAGGACCCCCTATCATGCACGAAGTGGCGATATCTTCCCTGCTGGTTGGAATATCTCTAGTAGGTGCAATTGGGACAGTGGTGGTACTCTCAATAGGAGAAAAAAGGTGGAGTGCAGCTATTGCGACGTTAGCCCTCTCAATCGGTTCAATTTCATTACTAGCAATGTTAACAACATCAGACACCAGTACAATCGATACAACCATTTTCTCAGGTGCAATAGGGGATTCACTCAAATCAGCAATTGGAACATCTGTTGGAATCGGCTTCGGTCTTTGGATTTCCTTCCATGTGGCAATCATCATCGAAAGAGGAGAAAAACTACCTGAAACCGCTTCTCAAGTAACAGAAGATGAAATGGAATTGGTCAAGAAACATCTCAAAATGAATATTGGTGGTGAAGAAGAATGAGTAGAAAACAATCACTCATTGTTTTGTTTATTTCCATCATGATAGTTGCCACAATTATCGGATGGTTGGTGGGATGGAATCTTTCAGAATTTGAAACAATCTTCACTGGAATACTCATCAAATCTCTAATGGCTACGACAGTCACATGGTTGATTCTCGCAACATCGAGCACAAGTATTCTGCATCGAGGACGAGCCCCCAGAACTCTCACGATTGCGCTATTGCTCCTATCAATCGGGGGTTTGGGACTAATAGAGATCGTCAGTGGAGGGCTGCCAAGAGGAACTCTGGCAATCTTGACTGTGCAATGGGCAGGATTCGCTATGGGGGCAAGCATTGTTTTATTCACAATTCTAGCTATTGCAACTGGAAGAGATGACGAAGAAGACTCACTTCTAGCGATGGATCAATCCTAATATCAAAATTTACGGTCAGGGTTCTTTCGACTCCATCTTGACTTCTTCTCTGGTTTCTCTTCAGCAGGGGTGCGCATTGCCATTCTAATCAACAAAATAATCCCCAATAATGCAACTAAAGCGGCAGCTGGAGCATACATCATCAGTGGAGATGAAGGATTAATTCGAGTTTCATCGAAAGGATATGCATCGGTATTGTCTCCAACACCATCTCCATCTGAATCAGTTGTTTCACCTGAATTATTCGGGAAAGCATCGGAGTTATCTCCAACACCATCAGAATCAGAATCTAAAGTCTCGTTGCTATCTGAAGGGAAAGCATCAGAATTGTCGCCAACACCATCAGAATCCGAGTCACGAGATTCAGCAGGATCTGAAGGGAAGGCATCGTCATCATCTACTACTCCATCTCTGTCGGTATCTACGCCAATAATCTCAATGACATTGTTCAGATTGATGGATGAGCGGATTCCACCTATCTTTAACAGGGAAATTTCTAGAGAATAGTTGCCCAATGCTGTAGATTCAGGGACTAAGGTACTGAGATTCCAAACACCATCAGAATTAGAAATTAATTGGCCACGCATTGGTGAAGATTCGGACCATTCTCCAATTGGAGCAGGCCCCGATAATAATGCAAACGGTGCTGTTGACCAATCCAATTGATTGGCTTGGGCCTTATCGTGTGTGTTTCCAATTCCAAGTTGCCCATTTCCATTCTCTCCCCAACAACTTATTGTTCCATTTTCAGCAAGAGCACAAGAATGCATTTCAGAAGCAACTACATGAACTAAAGAATTAGTTCCATCGACATGTTGTGGAGTATGTACTTCCCACGCAGATCCACTAACTTGCTTGTATTTATTCCACCCCCAACAATATGCAGAACCATTCTCAAGAACTGCACAAGTGTGGTCCTCGCCCGCATCTATATCGGTTGCTATTGCTCCATCGGGTAATTTTGCCATAACAGGTGAATGCGCATCTGTAGTGGAGTTATCTCCAATTTGTCCTCGATCATTCCAGCCCCAGCAAGTTACTGAAGAATTATCCAAAATTGCACACGAATGATATGCCCCAACTGCTAAGTCAATTGCAGAACGACCTTCAGGTAATGCTACATTAGCTCCTGGAGAATGAGTGGTTGAAGTGCTCCCACCATCGCCATTTTGGCCAACATGGTCTCTACCCCAACACATTATACCTCCATCATCAAAAAGTACGCAAGTATTCGAATGGCCCCCTCCTACAGCAATAGCATTGCGATCATCTGGAATATTAATGAGTACAGGAATGTATTGAGAGGAAGTTTCCTCGAGACCATTACCAAGATTACCATTATTATCGATACCCCAACACATCAATGACCCATCGTCTAAAATTGCACATGTATGGTAGTACCCCATGCCTACATTTACTACGGTTCTGTTTGCAGGAAATACTACTGGGACTGTCGGTGAGGAGTAAACATTTGTTGTACCATCTCCTGACTCTCCATGATCATTCTGACCCCAACAGAAAAGAGAACCAGAGAATGCTAAAGCACATGTTCGGTGATGATTTGCGAAAATTGAATGATATGTCTCACCCTCAGAGGAAGATACGGGTTCAGCGGGGCGTACATGTCTATTCGAGTCACCGCCATCCCCCAACTGCTCATAACCATCATGGCCCCAACAAATTGCAGTCCCATTATCTAAAATAGAACAAGAATGATGATTCCCCAAAGCGAGAACAGATACATCTCTTGGGGAATTATCTCCTTCAAGGACATAATCGAAACGAATTGAGGAAATACCTGGTATGTCACTTAAATCCAACGAACATTCAATCTCTTGTCCAGCATTAACTACATTGGAATTACAGGTAATTTCGGGAGACTCGGGCTCTACCGCAGATATTTGTGACAACGGGAGAAACACAAAAAGAAGAGAAAGCAAAAGAGCGGTGCGTGCCGTGCGCATAACACCCACTCAAGCGATTAGGTTTCAAAACATTCGATAATATTGGCTCAAATTCGGTGATTTGACTTTGGCAAGCCTCATAAGAACGGGGTAAGTCGCGAGGCTGTTGAGGTGAGCAAATGAGTAAGGGCACTCCATCCTTTGGTAAGCGCCAAAAGATCGTTCACTTCCGATGCCGTCGCTGTGGACGACATTCATACCACAAGCAGAAGCGCGCTTGTTCATCTTGTGGATATGGCGTGACTGCTCGCCGACGCAAGTACCAATGGTCAAAGAGAAACCGTCTAATCGGTAGCAAGTGATTCTGCTCAAGAACCATAAGGCGGCCACTCAAGTCAAACTTCGGGGACCATGTGCGGCATCATTGGTATCCTTGCCCCAGAGGGGTCTGAAGCGCGCCAACAATTGTATGATGGACTTCTTGTCCTACAACATCGAGGCCAAGATGCGGCAGGAATAGTCACATGTGACAAAGAGAGATTTCACCAACGCAAATCGAATGGGTTGGTGAATGATGTCTTTCGCCAACACCATATGGAAATACTCGGCGGTAAAATGGGCATAGGACATGTTCGATACCCTACGGCTGGTTCAGCATCATCTGCAGAAGCTCAACCATTTTACACGAATTCACCTTACGGGATGGCTCTTGCACACAATGGGAACCTCACCAATGCAGGAGAACTTCGGCACGAAGTAATCCACTTAGACCGGCGGCATGTAAATACAAACAGCGACTCTGAAATTCTTCTCAATATCCTTGCTAGCGAATTAGGTAGAACTCAAGCTACTCAAATTGACGGTGAACTATATCTTGACTGTGATGATCTTTTCGATGCAGTAGAAAGGCTAAATGCTCGAGTACAAGGGTCATATGCTACAGTTAGTGTACTCTCAGGATATGGAATTCTTGCATTCAGAGATCCTTTTGGAATTAGACCGCTTATTCATGGAGTAAAGAAAGATGATGACGGTGAAGCAATTCATGTATTCGCTTCAGAGAGTGTTGCATTGACTACTCTCGGATGTGAAATTGTGGGAGATGTAAAACCTGGAGAAGCGGTATTCGTCGACGAAAATGGATTGGTCAGAAGACGTATTTGCCATCCATCACCAAAATTGAATCCATGCATTTTCGAACATGTGTATTTCGCCAGACCAGATTCTGTAATTGATGGGATTTCCGTATACGAAGCAAGAATAAAGATGGGCGAAAGGCTGGCAGAACGAATTCTCGAAGAAAAGCCAAACCACGGAATAGATGTCGTTATGCCAATTCCAGATAGTGGAAGAATTTCCGCCATGGAGGTTGCCCGTACATTGGGAGTAGAATACAGAGAAGGATTTGTCAAGAATAGGTATGTTGGGCGGACTTTTATTATGCCAGGTCAATCGATTAGACAAGATAGCGTCAGGAAGAAACTAAATCCAATACCTCACGAATTTGAAGGTAAACATGTTCTACTCGTTGACGATAGTATCGTTAGAGGGAATACCTCGCGGAAAATCGTTCAATTGGCCAGAGATGTTGGTGCAAAGGGAGTATCATTTGTCAGTGCAGCCCCTCCAGTAGTTCATCCAAATGTGTACGGAATCGATATGCCAGCTAAAGAGGAATACATAGCAAATAATCGTTCAATCGATGAGATTTCTCAGGCAATTGGTGTAGATTGGCTCATTTACCAAAGCCTAGAAGATTTAGTAATGGCAGTTACCGAGGCAGGGAAAGGAAAGGTGACGGATTTCGATACATCATGCTTCACGGGAACATATGTATGTGGCACTATTACTCCTGAATATCTCGCATCTGTTGAAGCAGCAAGGAATGATGGAGCAAAATCGACTCAATCTTCAACAGATGAAACCATCGAAATTCATAATGAAGAATGATTTCCAAGAAGGTCCATTGAATGGGCATCGCTAAATCCTGCGCCTTGGTTCCAAATTCATGCCACATCGCATTGAGGCACGTCGGAGGGTCCCGTGCGAAAGCAGAGTAAGGGCATGCGACCTTTCTCGTGATGGTAGCCAATTGGTTTGGGCAGATGATGCATGTAAGCTGCATTTCCTTTCCTTAGATGAAGACCAACATCCTAACTCAATAGATCTTGAAGAAGAAGTTGATTATCTCCTATGCTTACCAGATAATTCTGTCTTGGTTGGAACCATTTCTAGGGATGCGCATTGTATTTCCTCCGAAGGAGAAATTGTTTGGAGAATCAAATCATCAGGAGGAGTAGAAAACATGACTGGAACCATCGAAAGGACTCGTTTCTTAGTAATTGATGGGATGAGAGAGGCGATACTGTTTGATCTGACTGGGAATGAAATTATTCGCCAAAAGGGGAGACAATACGTTCTATCGGCTATTCGCCCGGATGGAGAGGTATTCGCATTGGCAGACGATACTGGAGTAGTAGAAATCATCTCTGCCTCTGGTGAAGTAATTGTGACTCGTGAACCTCGTTCATCCGAAGGTGATAGGATTACATCAATGACATTTCGACCAGATGGGGTGCTGGTCTTTGCATCTGAATGCAATGGATTAACAGATTCAGACACTCCACAGATTGCATTGGATTGTATTGGAACTGATGGAGAAATGCGCCACACAGTGGAAATAGATTCTAATGCGTCTGTTCTTTTTGGCACTGGACAAGGGATTCTCGTTGGAATGGAAAACGGAGATGTGGAAGAACACCGAATCGGTTCATCAGAACCAATCCTATGGGCTAAGACTGGATACGAAGTCAGAGATGTAAGGCCACATGATGATGATGTTATTGTGGGTTCATGGTTCCACCTCAGACGATTTCTAGCTCCAATGGAAGAAGCATGGGCAATAGAACATCCAGGATTGATTGATCGTGTCTCTTCGGATTCGGGTGGTAGAATGATTGCAATATCTGGAGACAATCGTAACGACTACACTCGAATTGACCGTATTGACATCTATGATCCGGATTCTACTCGTTTTGAAGTCAATGATGATGAAGCACTACTAATGGATGACCAAGACTTGTTTGGAGGTTCGGTAGGTGGTTCAATGGGGACTGATTTAGTCGAAGCATTAGAAAATACTGATGCCGCCTCAAATGAAGATTTTGAAGAAATCGAAGATATCCTAACTGAAGATGAAATGGAAATCTATAGAACGAATCATGCAAGCGAAGGTGAACTAGTTGATCTATTGTCTGAACTCGAAGAAGAAATTGATGCAGAGGAAGAATTAGATTCTCAAGAAGGTGACACAGGTGATCTTCTAGAGGGGATTATTGATGATGATTCATTCAGTGCAATGCCTCCAATCGCAGATGCAGGGGAAGAACGTGTCATTCAAGCAGGAGACGATGGTTCAGCAATGGTCACATTAGATGGTAGATCCTCACAATGTTCCGATGGAGAAATCGTTTCTTGGGAATGGAGAGACTCAGCAGGTACACCAATCGGAGATACATCTGCTCTGAAGGTTCGACTTTCACCCGGTTTACATCAGTTTACTCTAACTATTCTCAGCGATAATGGAGTGTCTGCCTCAGACTCGGTATCAATCAAGATAGAAGGTGATGGAGATACGGATGATTCTCTAGAAGAACTTCTCGGATAATCACAGAGCAGATAATGCATCCTTCAAAGCCGGTAGAGCATCTTCCCAGTTGGCCACAATCCCGTAGTCTGAAACTCCAAAAATAGGTGCATCAGCATCCTTGTTTATTGCGACAATGTACTTCGATGAACGCATTCCAGCGAGATGCTGTATTGCTCCCGATATTCCAACTGCAATGTATAGGGTCGGAGTAACGACCTTTCCAGTCTGACCAACTTGGATGCTGTGGGAGAGGCCCCATTCATCCACTACTGCACGAGAGGCTCCGACGGCCGCTCCAATCTGGTCAGCTACTGCCTCTAATTGAGCCCAGTTCTCCATATTTCCCATTCCACGACCTCCTGAAATTACGATGTCGGCTTCTGAAACATCTAGGCGTTCACTAGCCTTGGCGATCGCCTCAATTACTGTGACTGCAACATCTGATGAATGATTTACTGTAGATATAGATGCTGAACCTCCAGAACCAGATGCAGCGAATGCATTAGGACGAATACTGAGTACGCAATCTCCTGAAACACTGACCTCTTCCATTGCTTTGCCTGAATAAATCGGACGAGAAACCGTCAATCCAGAAGATACACCAGTAACATCCTGAATCACTGGTACTCCTCGGGATGCTGCAATCCTAGATGCAACCTCTCGTCCATTTGGAGTCGCAGCGGTGAAAACAGATCCGCTTGAAACTGCACTGTTTAACGCAGAAGCCCAAGCACCGCCATCAAAAGTAGAGAAACAATCTCCTTCCACATTCACTACTGCACCCACGCCATCAATAGATGCAGCCTCATCAGAACCTACACCCCCAGGGCATAGGATTGAAGGGCTAGCACCTAGTGATGTTGCAGCTGCAACCATCTGTGCAGTCACAGGATGAATTCCGTTATCATTTGTTTCAGCAATTATTGTAATGTCCATTCTTACACCTCTTAGAGTACCTTTGCCTCATTTCTAAGCTTCTGAACAACATCAGAAACGCTTTCTGCTCCTTCAAACATCTGCCCAGGTGCTTTCTCAGCAGGAGGATTCTGAGAAATTACTTCAGCAGTAGAAC
>DASCRU010000230.1:0-13690 GCA_034400015.1 Candidatus Thalassarchaeaceae archaeon
ACTGCGGCGACTGAACTGTCTATTCCACCACTGCAAGCAATAATTGCGGTATCGTCAATCTTGGAAGTAAGGGCCTCGACTGCCTCATCGATTAGCATCTGGGTGTCCATTCAACCACCTATTCGCCACGTTCTTGTTGGAGTGCTCTGTCATCAGCGATAACCGCATTTTTCCTTGATTCTCGATATGCAACAACAGCTGAGGCAACTCCTGGATAACCTATCCCAATTATCTGAAGAGCTAGTAATGCTGCATTGTCTCCTCGATCAACTCCTACTGTGGCTACCGGCATCCCTGGTGGCATCTGAACAATACTGAGTAGACTATCATATGGCACCTTACTACCAACGGGAACTCCAATGACTGGTTTGGAAGTCATCGAAGCCAATACGCCAGGTAATGCGGCAGCAACTCCCGCCATACCAATGTATACCATACACCCCTCTTGCTCTGCTTGCTTCACAATCTCATGAAGATAATCTGGAGAACGATGAGCACTAGCGATTCGAATTTGATATCTAACATCGAATGTGTCTAGTATTTTTGTCGCTTTATCTGCTACCGGCATGTCCGACTTACTACCAAGCACAATCGTGATGTCCATGCCCCTCCGCTACGCTGTCGGTTCAAAGCGTTCACCGTACGGAACGAGAAACTGAAAACATCGAATCGATAATCAAAGTACCTTCCATGAGAATAATTACAGGTAGGGCAATCAGCATTAACGAGATAGGATCGGGAGGACTTAGGAAGGCGGATAGGGCTACCGTCACAAACCAAATCTCTCTCCTTCTAGAGGATACGGCTTCTCTACTAACCAATTCAGTCCTTAGAAGTGCAAAAATCACCAATGGCGTCTGAAATACAAGAACACTAGCACCAGTCAATGAAACAATAAATCCAGCCCATGCTTCCAATTGCCAAGTAGTCGTTAATCCAACTGATTGAGCATCTGATGTCAAATAATCCAACAACATTGGGACGACAAATTCAAACGAATAGAATACACCCAACACCGAAAAACCAAACATGAATGCTCCTACCAAAATTGCCGTGCCAAAATGAGGTCTGAAAGCCTCAGAAAGTTCTGATGAAGATTCACGAATAGAATCTACTTTACTTCCACGCAACAAAACATCCATGGACAGTACCAAAAGAAGAACGGCTATAGAGAAATAACCAGCAATTTTCAATCGCAATAACACGACTTCAAGTGGATGTAAAACTACCACCTCTGCCCCCTCTGGAAGGAAAGAAGAAGATAGCAACCATTCAATGCCCTGCCCTGCAAGAAGATAACCAAACGTAAGACAAGCTAATCCTACAATTCCTAGAAGACCTATTCTAGCACGAATTTGTTCACCGAAGGAACGTAAAATTAGGAATGGAGCATCATCTTGAGAATGCATTGCCCCACCGAATCTCTAATTTCCGCATATTTATATGAAATTCAGAACTTTGGCATATCAGGGAGTTCAACATCATCCTTACGTTCCTTGGGACGTTCGGCATTCGGCCGACCAGTCATTTCAGGCATGTCTGGAAGGGCCTCGTGTTCTTTCTGCCCATCTTTTGTTTTCTTAGGGAGAGGGACGTCTTCATCAGACTCAATTTTGGCACCTCTCTTCTCACCACGACGTTCAGAGGGCTGCGACTGTTTCTCTGTCTTCTTCTTTGATTCTTTGAGTGGATCATCTCCACCTATTCGGCGCCCACTTGAAGACTGAGAATCAATTCCAGTAGCCGTTACCTTAGGCCCTACTGGAACTCCATTAATCATCCACCTACCTGTCTTAGGATCTAATTCTGCTGTGGCAGGTAGACTGGTAGGTCGAATGAACATCTCTCCCGCAATTGTCGGAGAAGATGATCTTGACGGAGGAACGGATTGAACCGGTTCAGATATCAATTCGCTCTCTTCATCAACTTCATGAGATTCAATCTCGTTTTCATCTAATGATTCATCTTCTGCTTCAAATTCATCCTCTGATTTTGATTCGCCCGATTCAATCTCAACTGGCACTACCAACGGTTCAGATTCGATTTCTGATTCCGGTTCAATTCCCAACAGTGTGGAGGCATCTGGAATGAAATCTTGTTCTACCTCATGCTCGATGGCTTCAACATCGTCTTGGTCCAAATGTAACTTCGCCTCCTCCTTCGGAGATTCTAGAATGAATTCGGGTTCAGGAGAGTCCGGATTCCATACATCATCTTCTTCCGTTTCATCTTCAGCAACTTCTTCTTCCGTTTCATCTTCAGCAACATCCGAGTCCATTTCATCTGCTAAATCAGCCACCACGCCCAATGGAGTAGGATTGAATTCGGATTCAACTAAGCGATCCATTTCACCCAATGCAGATTCCACAGTTTCTGAGTCAACCTTGTGTGCATCTCCCAAAACAGATGCAATGACTTCAGCTGCAAGAGGATTGATTACACGTTCGGAGGATCTTCCAACAGGAGGGAGGTCGGAAGGAGGTTCCGTTTTTTCTGATGGTTTCGGCCTAATTGCTAAGGCAGTTGGAACAAGAATTACCATCAACCATATCATCATGATTTCTTGAGCACTTAACATGGCAGATTGAGACCAAGTAGGTCCATCTGGTTCCATTCCCAAAAGACGGGCTAAGGCATAGATTGGATGGATTTTCATGCCTTGCTGATTGAATAAAATTCCAGGAAGAAGTCCCAACATGCTGTTCAAAAGAAAAAGAATGAATGTCCCTAATAGCAACAATCGAGAGACTAATATCCTGAATCCGCCAACTGTAACTTCAGCATCTACCGTCGCAACTGTACCTGCTTCCATTGCCTCGGCCTGTTGAGAAAGGCTAGGAGTTTTTGGAACCTGGAAAGTCGGACGTTGCCTAAGGCCCATCCGAGCACTCATCAACGCAATCGGAAGAAGAATCAATTGCAGATGTTCTTGCATACTCATTACACCCGCTTCAGAATATGCGGCAGCCGAGGATTCGAAACCAAGCAAGTTTGCAAGGTAATAGTGCAGATGGAATTTCATTGGACTCACGCCCGAAATAGCCGCGGGAAATATTCCAATCCATGAATTAAGCACAAGTGAAAGAATCAGAACCGCAGCAAGGCCCGCCGCAATAGTACCAATTCGGGGAGCAACTCGTGACATGGCATGGCCTCTTACCCGTAGCAGACATGAGACTCATTTAACGATGACCGCAAAACAGGTCATTCGTCATCTTCGCACTACAATAGACAAAACATCTCCATCCTTCAAAAGATGATCAAGCCCAACTCTTTGCCAATCAAATTTTGCAGATGGCCCCATAACACGTCCATAACGGAACTTTCTAACAAAATCCCTATGCAATTTAGCACAGACATCACGAACAGTGCTTGTGTCCTTGATGATTAACGGTTCAACCATGTCTGCATCACCTCCCTGAGGTTTCAAGAATACGCGCATGAATCTGAGATGTTCGAAGATAAAATCCTTCATCTCCTCAATTCCTTGACCTGTCTTCGCTGAAACTGGAAGGATCGGCCAACCATCAGGGACCATTGCCCTTGCACGAGCCATGTCTTCTTCAGTTGCTAAGTCTACCTTATTGATTACAACAACTGCACTGGAATAAATACAGTTGCCTGAGAGTGTATCTACAATATGGTCATGAGTTGCTAGACTGCGCATCGTAACCTCTGCAGATACAATCCCATATGAACGAACAATTTCTTGTACATCCTCAAACTCTACATCAGGTTGTTCACATGTAGATCTAACAATAATTCCTCCTCGTCCTGTTTTATTGATGAAAACTTGAGGCTTAGATTCATTCAACCTCATCCCTGAACGTGTCAATTCAGCATCGAGGATATTGAAATGAGAATCTTGAAACGGATCCACTACATACAATACCATATCAGAGGAACGAATCACATTGAGGATTTCCTTCCCCCTTCCTTTACCATCAGCGGCTCCTTTGATTAAACCAGGTAAATCCAGAATCTGTATCTTCGCTCCATTGTGCTCCAAAAGACCAGGAATACATGTTAACGTAGTGAATTCGAATGAACCAGTCTCTGAGTCTACGCCAGTTAATTTGGAGATTAAACTCGATTTACCTACACTAGGAAATCCGACTAGTGCTACAGATGCGTCGCCAGACTTCTTTACTTCAAAGCCATCTCCACCTCCACTTGATTTTGAATGGGCAGTCGCTTTCTCTTCCTTAGCTTTGAGAGCAGCAATCTTTGCCTTTAACTTCCCAATATGGGCGTTAGTGGCCTTATTCTTCTGAGTCTTGAGAATCTCTTCTTCTAGAGAGGCAATCTGCTCTCGAATCGTCGCCATTCGCCCTCGACCCCCTATCTCCAACCCAATGCTCTCGATGACTACTCTTCAATGCCGCGTCCCGGGGCGAGGGTTCATGCCCAACAAGCCAAACCGGCCAAAGGGGATGCCATGCCCGACCTACAGATTCGTTTGGTTGATGTCGAGAGGTGGCACACATTGCTCAAAATGACGTTGAATGAAATTATCATTGGAATGGAGAAACAATCACTTAGAGGCACAAGGCCTGAAGAAAATCCACATCTCAGTCGCAGTTTTACTACTGATTTAGAAGGAGACTTACTTCAGTGGACGGATAAATGGTCAAAAGAATTGGGAAGAGGTGAAATTATCGAGGAACTTACAACCGCAGTAGACAGAAAGATGTTGGGTATTGAAGATGCATGTGAACCTCTTTCAATACTATCTCAATGGTGCTCAGTTGGTGAATGGGCTGCTTGGGAAGCTCGAGTTTTGCTATATGTTGAACCTCATTTAGATTCTCCACTCAATGATGCAGAAGAACTCTATCGAGAACAAGTATGGGAAACGGCATTGGATAGAATCGGCAGGATGGACAAAGCATCATACGTCGAATCAGTGATTTTGGATTGGATGGAGAGAAGAAAATCCCTAGGTGAAACCATGGATGAAACCAAGGATCCTTTGATTCTCTCAACTATGCAAGCTCATGAACGATCTTCAAACAGTCTCCATTCACTCGCACATCAATTGAGGACGAACAACGGTTTGATAGCCCTTGTTGGCAGGGAATGGCTTGAACCGCATAGGTGGGGTCAAGGAGATTGGAACCTAGGACAAATGTTGAACAAAGGTTACACGGGGGTCTAAAAGTGGAATCGGCACTGATTGTTTTGGGACGATTTCAACCCTTCCATAATGGACATGCGGAATTAATCAATGCAGCAATTTCATACTTGAAAATCGGCGATTTAGATATGCCGCTACGCATTTGTATTGGTTCCTCAGAAGCAGAACAAACATTGGAAAATCCTTGGAGTGCTAATGAACGAGAAGAAATGATTAGAGCTTGGTTGGGCGACGATTTAAAGGCAGAAATCGTCCAAGTACCAGATCTAGGAGACCCCCCTAATTATGTCCAGCATGCAGAGAAATTCCACGGCCCCCCTGGTATAATTCTCACTTCTGATGAAGAAACTGCTAAGTTATACGTAGAAGCAGAATGGATAGCAGTCACAAGTGATTTAGTAAAAAGAGAAGATTGGCAAGGATGGCGAGTTAGAGCAACAATTCAAATGATGTCTACTGTATCTGATGTAAACGGAATTAGAAGTGTCTTAACTGAAAATATTCCTGAAGAAGTTGTGGATTGGTTAATTGAAAATGATGCCATCAAAAGATTAGCTTTCATGGGAATGGGAGGAGAACCTGTTGGTTAATTATGAGCACGCAATTCCGGTACCATCTATATCCAATAATTTACCTCTAATTTCGTTAATTCTATCACTATTTACACCCATATCTCCAACTCCGGTTCGAGCTTCAGAATGAATCCAAACAACTGCAACATCGCCATCACAATGAACATGAAAAAATACATCGTCAGCATACCTCATCCATTGAGTTTTGACAACAATATGGACCTCCATTTCAATTCCTTCGGACCTCGAAACTTCCTGCGCAAGAGTATCTTCAGCTACCCATGAATTAATCGCATCTGAGACCATTAGAATAGATGTAGAAGGCAATCTCAATTCGGTTTCTCCAGTAGAACGATGTGGATCCGGAGCAATTCGAGAACACTTGTATTGTGAATCATCGCATGATGAAGGGAATGTTTCTGAATCTGGTTCAGCAATAATGTTGGATATCTGTACGAATCCAATGATACACGGATAAAGTAAAATCAAGGTCAACCCATAGACCAATAACGTACTTCGATCAACCTTCATTCCGATGTCACTACGACCCTTGCGACCTTTAGCACCCTGTCTCGAAGCATCCAGCCCGATTCAAGTTCTGAGGCGACATGTCCTGGGGAAAACTCTTCAGTAGGTGGAATTGTAGTAATAGCTTCCATTTTTGCAGGATCAAAAAGACAACCCACTGTGTCTATTTTTTCTACTCCTTCAGCAGAAAGAGCAGTCATGATTTCTGAATGAAGCATTCGGATACCAGTCGAAATAGGATCATCTGCACCTTCATCGACATGCTCCAATGCTCTCTCTAAATTTTCTACTGCACTTACAATTCGCCTAGCCAAACTTGAACCCCCATATCTGACACCTTCAGATCTGGTCTTGGCTACTTGGGATAGAGCATTTTGAACCTCAGCCTGACGATACAACAAATCCTTCTTTGTAGTGGCTAATTCAGCCTCAAGATTTTCAATGCGTTGTTCGGAAGTTGGGGGTTCATCCACTTCTTCTTCAGAAGGCTGCTCTTCCTCGACTTCATCGTCGATGGGCTCGCTCATGGGTTTGCTCAACCACATCCCCTTCATCAAGTCCTCTATGAGTCAATACTAATCCTCTTGAAAATCATCTGGACGGTGATTATTGAGCCATACAAGAGTCATTTCCATTCGTTCATGTGTAGGATGTACCTCCACAAATGCCACCGGTGAATGGACATCTTCGGCAATCTCTTCAGCCAAAATCAATGGTATTTCTATACGATTTAGATTCTCGTCATGATGAAGGAATGTTCGAGGTAAATCGCATACTTCCATAATCTCATTAATGTGTTCAGAAACATCTTCTGGATAGCAATATATAGCTCCAAAAAGTAGTGTCCCATCCTCCGTCAAAGTCTCATGAGGGGCTAGTGTAGCCTCTCCTCGTCTCAAGAAGCGGCGACGTAATTGCCCAGCATCTTTGAACACAGAAGTACAATACTTCAGGTGATACCCATAGGAACTTCTTACCTCGCCATCCTCGGGATCTGGAAAGGAAGATTCTGCCGCTTGAACTCTATTCTTCAGTCGAGTAGCTAATTCCGCAGAGCCTGCTGCTCCTGCAGTGATTCCATTCGAAAGATTGAACCCCCGAACTTCCATATTTTCTTGATTTCCTAATGTGATCTCCAATTCATTCAAATTCAAAAAATGTATTCCAGTATCACGTAAATCCTCTAAAAGTTGAAACATCTCAGACTCCATATCAGGGGGACAAGGAATCTCTACGCCAGTAAAAAGACCAACCTCAGAAGATTCCCGTAAAATCTGGAGATAAGGGGCGAGATTAAAATCGAGAAGATGAAAACGGATTTCATCCAAACCAGCCTCCTTCAACCTAACAGCCCATTCAGGACGAAAAGCGATAGAGGTATACATATGCATATGAAAATCGGTACCGAACTCATTACGGAGGCGTTGAATTCCCTCGAGCGTATGTTCGAAATCCATAATTGGATCTCCCCCAGTGATGCCTGCACCTGTTGCTTTCATCGCTTTAGCCTCCTCAATGACTTCATCGAAATTAGTACATTGCCTTTCATTCGCATACATGTAAGGGCTCTCTCTACGAGTATCTGAAAGTGGACAATAATCACATGCCCAATGGCATTTACCTGTAATGAACAATACTAGTTTACTTCCTTGCATGCACTGAATGCATCCTTCTGCTTCCCCTACCTCTGGAAGTTCATGTAAATCGGGAATATTTGGGAGACGGATTTCCATCGCCATACAATCTACCAACCATTCCTCTAGGATTACTCGCTTGAATCCGACCCTTGCTGAAGTAACCAAACATGGAATCCAGGATCATCTGTTAATTCTGGATGAAACGTCAAAGCTACTCGATTATCATGCATTATTCCTACTACCTCTCCATTTCGGTTAGCGATACTGTGGCAATTGATTGATGATTGGTCAAAACGTGGAGCCCTGATGAAAACCCCCTGGAATTCTCTGTTGAATAATTGAACATTTACAGTATCTTGGAACGAATCTACTTGACGCCCGTAAGCGTTACGATCGATCCTTGCAGGCAACAAAGGTGCACCTCCATCTTCAGGAACACATAGGAGGATTGCCCCCGCACAAGTACCAAGAACAGGGGGATTTGATTCCCTAAGATGGGAAAAAAGTACAGGGAGTAAGCCACTGCCTCCTAATTCAAGACGTGCGCCCGTTCGTCGCAACGTGGTTGTTTCACCTCCTGGAAGAATGTAAACATCACATTCGTGCTTCATGAATTGAGATGCTGTTCTCAACTCATGGATTGAAATGGAAATTCCACTTTGCTCTGATGCACGTTCAAGTGAGCGAATATGTGCATGTCTTGCCCCTTGCAACATGCACAGACCCACACGAACGACCATATGCCTACGGATGGGGGCGACGTTTTCAGACTACGCATGAATTGATGTTCTTGAATCCTTGAGTGCGGCGGCTTGATGAACCGTTCCGACTGAGCATGTAATATGGCACTCGAATGGAAGGGACCGTGCTGGTTCATCCCAGGTCCGACATGGCTAACACCTGCTGTATTGGAAGGATTAGCTCAACCCACAATGACTCACAGAAGTCCAGAATTTAAATCTGTAATGGCAGAGTTGCATGGTCGGCTTAGACATTCATTTGCACTCTCTCCTACAACAACTGAAGTTGGTCAACAAGCCCAAGAGGGAGAAGATGGTTACTCGGTGGTGGTAGTTTCTGGTTCAGGTACTGCAGCAATGGAGATGGTAATCGCCAATCGTTTTGGTTCAAATGATCAGGTATTGGTGCCAACCAACGGAAAATTCGGAGAACGCGTGGCCCAAATGTGTGCAAACTTCACTCAAGTAACGCACCTCAAAGGCGAATGGGGCCGTGCATTAGATCTCAATGAAATTGAGCAAATTCTGTCTCAGGGTAAGCATGAAGCTCTAGCAATCTGCCATAATGAGACCTCTACGGGAATTACCCAAGATGCAGAGGCCTTAGCAAAAATTGCTCAAAAATATGATGTGTCGTTCATTCTAGACGGAATCACCTCTGTAGGTGGCCTCCCAGTTCATCCAGAATTATGGGATGCTGAAGCTGTTGTTGTTGGAGGGCAAAAATGCACAGCAGGACCATCAGGAATCTCAGCAGTTGCAATTTCTGAATCATATGTAGAAAAAATGATTGAACAACGTAAAAGTGCAAATTGTTCACCACTTTACTATCTAGACTTAGTTCAAGCACTAAAGAAAGCAGCAGATGATCAAACTCCATGGACTCCTTCAATCAACCTATGCACTGGGTGGGTAGCAGCATTAAGAGAACAAGACAACGAAGGAATCGAAAAAAGGTGGGAACGTTGTGCAAGATTAGCAAATGGCGTCAGAAGTCTCTTCACATCACTTGGATTCGAACTATTCGCTGACGAAAATCAACGTTCAAACACAGTGACTGCTATTTGGTATCCCGAACCAAATTGGGGTGAAGAATGGAGGCGTTGGGTATCTGTAGAAAGGGAAACGTTTGTCATTGGGGGACAAGACCATGTCAAAGGACGGATCTTTAGAGTAGGGACAATGGGAGTGACTTCTGTTGAAGAGATGATTGAAGGATGCAAAAGGATGATTGATGGATTCAAACACTTCGGAATGGAATTACCAGATGTTGATGTTTCAAGTCATTTTAGGTGATTGAATGAACAGTCAAGAACTTGCCACGTTTGCTCTAAATCATTTGGATTATACTCTTCTTGACCCCGATGCAGATGAAATGACTATTCTTGAATTTCTTCAGAGAGCCACTGCTTCCCCTCCTGCTGCTGTTTGTGTGTTACCAGCAGTAGTGAAACAAGCAAGAGATATGTTAGATTCGTCAATTCTTGTAGCATCGGCTGCAGGATGCTTTCCTGCACCTAATGGGGACATAAATGAGAGAATAAATGATATCAATATAGCCATTCAAGGTGGTGCGGATGAAATTGATATTGTGATGGACTTTGAAGCCATGATGGAACTTAAGCCAGGTGAAGCACGCTCGACATTACAACATCTCGTGGATGCTTGTGATAAAAAACCAGTCAAGGTAATCCTAGAAACAAGTTGTTTAGATGTACAAGAAATAGAGGACGCCGCAAAAATTGCAATCGAGTGTGGCGCTACATTTCTCAAATCAAGTACGGGAAGGAGGGGGGGGTGCACTCCCCTTGTATCTGAAATTCTAGCCGACATCGCTCAAAAGAATGGTGAAGTAGGGGTGAAAATATCAGGGGGAATTAGAACTCTAGATGACCTAAAAACGCATATTGAGGCAATGTCCCCATTCTTCGATGTGACTTCCATCGGCCCTGATAGATTTCGAATTGGAGCATCAAGTCTTCTAGATTCAATAGAAAACACACTGATGTGATGAAGGGCTCGGTTGGATTCATAGGTATCGTCTAATCACAGAAAATCATGGGAGACAAAGTTAGGGACCTCTCCCCCGACTCTGATTCGACCATGCCCATTCTAGATCAAATTCTGACTCGCACTGGAATGGATTTGCGAACATTTTCTCGAAAAGAGACATATCAAGCTCTAGGAATAGGGTTAATGCTGTTTTCAGTTATTGCTTATGCTGGACTTTCTGTTTTCGGACTATCTTCTAGTATGTTCGCTCAAAGTGGTGAATCCATACCTATTGACGAACTTGAATTTCAAACTCTAAATCGAACTGGGATAGAAGATGTGATTACTAACGAAACTGGGTGGTTTCGTCTCAGTGAACATCGTGGTAAAGTAATCATTCTCGATATGATGGCTCATGATTGCTCAAACTGTCATGGAGTTCAATCAAGAATCGAAGATAAGATGAATGATTGGCATGCATTAAGTGATGAAAGAGAACTCATTATCATTGGCTACGGGTCATACTACAGTGAATCGTTGGAATATCTCAATACCACTGGAGGAGAATATACCGTCCCACTTTATCCCACTGGACTTGGCACATCTACTGCCGCAGTGGTGAATGAAACCGAAAGAGCAGACCCAAATCGGTTATTTACTCCTGGAGGCACAGGAGTCATTCCTATCGTAATGGTCATCGATACAGAGGGATTCATCATCGCTAGTGAATCATCTTCTACCCCTGCTCAAGGTTGGAATGCGTTTGATGATGCAATTCAAACTGCGATGATTGGGGATATCGGGGAGATGGAACAGTCGCGAATCGATGGAGTCCAAGTTATTGATCAGTCAATGATGGGAATTATCTTCCTTGGTGCGATGTTATCCATTCTCGTCTACTTCTCTCCTTGTGCATTCCCCGTACTCCCTGGATTCATCTCATACTACCTCACACTTGGAGCCCGTGAAGATGAACTAATTGAATCAGGGAAACTGAAAGGGGCAATGCCCGGACCCTTGGTAATTGGGACTCTCTCAGGATTGGGTATGTGGACATTCTTTGCATTTATTGGCATTATCGCTTGGGCGATGGGGAAGAGTTTTGCAACCTCAGGAATCATCCACGACATTGCTATCTTCATTGCAGCACTACTTCTGATTCTTGGATTCTTCATGCTCACAGGTGGAACTAGCCATCTTATGTCTTGGGTTCAAAGACTAGTGGACCGATTTTCAACCACTGAAATGGATGAAAACTTCACTCCTCGAAGAAACATGTACCTATACGGAATTGGATATGCCGCAGCAAGTATTGACTGCACCGCTGCCGCAGTTCTACCTTTCATCGGATATCTTGCAACCATTGGAGGGAACTCAGTAATATTCGGACTAGGTTCTCTAATGATTGGGCTACTTATCCTAATGGTAGCAGTAGTCTCCTTGGTAGGTTTCGGAAGGCAACAAGCAATCGGGTTCCTTCGACGTGCTACTGGTATGATCAAACTAATTGGAGCATGGATGATGATGATGGCTGGAGCAGGCCTACTCTTCTATCTAACCAACACCGACGTAGTAGCAGGTCTTTTCTGATTAGAATTAGAAGGAATCAAGACCCTTCTTATCGGCCGTAGTGCCATGGGGGAGCCAGTTCGGACTGCTCTGTATTCCACTCATGTACGATGGAATGGGAATATGGTGGATTTCCATGGTTTTGAATTACCAATATGGTATTCATCCATGCTAGAAGAACATCACGCAACTAGAACTACTGCAGGTCTGTTCGATGTATCTCATATGGGCTCATTCAGATTCAAAGGAAATGGAGTAGCAAAATGGCTGGATTCGATAGGGACTCAAAGCGCCAGTAAATTTTCTCCAGGGAGATGTGGATATACTCACTTCCTCGATTCAGAGGGGTGCATCATCGACGACATGATTTTTGCAGTAGTTTCAGAAACGGAAATTCTAGGAGTTCCAAATGCATCAATGATTCCCCATGTATGGGATTGGATGAACTCTCATCTCCCATCCGATGGAAGCATATCCATTGAAGATTTATCGCCAAAAACTAGTATTCTAGCTCTTCAGGGACCATCTTCTCCAGAAATATGTGAATTGATTCTTGGTTCAAGCAATGTTGTAGATCGTTTCAGATGGAAACGAATAGAATCTAATGATTTCGGAATTGAAGGATGGATTCAAGGGACAGGATATACTGGAGAACGTGGATTTGAAATATTTATCCCAAACGAACAGGCTGAAACACTTTGGGAGGCTTTACTTTCTACCAACAAAGATACTGGAATCGTCCCTGTAGGACTTGGAGCAAGAGATACTCTTCGGATGGAGAAGGGATACCTACTTTCAGGACAGGATTTCCTTTGGGCAGGATTGGAAGAGGGTACTCCTGAACCATTTCCATCTAGATTTCTAAGCAGGGGGTCAATTGAGGCAAATGTTCCATTTGGTCTAGACATGGATCACGAGTTCATTGGTAAACAGAAAATGATGGAACGGGGAAGTTCAAACACCAAATGGTGGGGGATGAAAGTACTCGACAAAGGGCCATTTCCTCGAACTGGGACTCCTGTTTTCAAGGATGACGGAAATTCGACTCAAATTGGATGGATTACAAGTGGAGGGCCAAGCCCTAGCTTGGGAAGAGTAGGGATTGCTCTGGGATATCTAGACGATGCGAAAATAGGAGAAACGGTATTTATTGCCCCTAATCCAAAAAGACAACTTAGGGCAGAAATTGTGAGAATGCCATTCGTAGAATAAGATAAAATCAGCATGGTTTCAAATTCCGGGACCTCCTCGGACATTCATGAATACTGGTTGGGAAGCACAAGTCGACGCCATGGCAGACACCATTGAAGAAATGGTTCGGTCAGGAAAAGGAGAGGTTTCAGAGTATAGAGAAACTGCAAATCAAACCATCATGAATGTAGGTAGCAGCCTACCTGAAAATGTCAGAAATGTGCTCCAAGATCGTCTAAATTCAAGATTGGATGCCTTAGAGAATGAAATCCATTCTCGTATTGATGATATGGCATCGACTGCATCGGAAGTTACTCAAGATGC
>DASCRU010000231.1:0-2021 GCA_034400015.1 Candidatus Thalassarchaeaceae archaeon
GATGATTTACAATTGGCTTGTACTATGACAAGTGATATTTCGTTGAGAGAATACTCTATTTCTTTTTCTGTTGAGCAAGTAAATTGAGATGCTGAGGGTTCATCCGAATACCCATTGCTCAGGTATTGACAAATCAAAGGGGTTGCAGTCGGTCGATGCTAACGCTACCCTTTGCCAATACGCCTTACTAAAGGGGGCCCATTGCTTAGTTTAACCTCATCAGATCCAATTTTGTCTATGAAACAGCAATTGTAAGACTGATTGGTTCACGGTAAGAGGCTATTCGAATTTCAACACGTAAATGAGTTGTGTCAGTATCACAATTGCCATTGGAATGATCTACAATTGAGAATGTGTCGCCATCTTGTGGAGAATCTTCATCAACACCGTTGAAAGTGGCACCTGCTTCAATCCAAGTTTCAGCACCAGTATTGCTGTTTACGCATGTTACGCTCCACACGCCCCAATTCTGACCATAGTCGGTGTTGTCGTTCCAAAGTGACCAGTCTGCAGTTCCCGCAATAGTAATGGTTGCAACATTGTCTCCTCCACTCGAAGTCAATGAATCAGGATGGTCGACTATAGTGAATGTTGGTGCCACAGGACAAGTTGAGCCACCCTGCCCTGCCAACCAATCGAGATCTGCTTGCGAGATTGACAAAGCCTGATACAAGGCCCCTTGAACTTGTATGCCATCAACAGCATCATACCAATCTCCGAAGGTAATTGGTGTGACGATTGGAACCACGGTTTTTGCCCCAGAGTTGTCTTCAGCAATAACTGCAAATGATTTCTGTATGACTAAACCACAAGCAACAAGAGGGCTTTCGTCAGATTCCTTGAAATCCGTCATTCTAGTAATCGATACTCCTTCTTCGATTGGTAGTTTGAATGCTCCATTCATTGTCCCTCCATTGGCTAATTGGATTGAGGACTGAGGGTCTGTCGCACCAGAATCACTAGGCAAGGTGACATCAACAATTCCATCTAAATCACTGTCAATTCCTACAGATGCAATTGTTCCATCAACATCGTAAGCAAACCAATCCATGAAAATAGCGACTGACATCGTCCCATCACCATCATCCACCAAGAATCCATTTGAATTATAACCTGAATTGGTCCATACTCCTGCACTCAATACAGGAGGTGCGTTCAAAATGATATTAGAATTTGACCCGCCAATCTCAACGACTTCCCAGCCGGTCGACATACATGCTTGGAAATTCGTATCGGCCTCAACATAGTAAAGTCGACCTAATGTGGAAGAGTCGCATGTTGGTAAATCACTTACAGCTGGAACGTAGTATGTTGGCCAATCATCCAATGATTCACCTATTACTACATCATCTCCTTCAGAAGTTTCAACATCCGCATTACCCGTGCAACCAGACATGGGCAATAAAATCACAAGCATCAATACAAAAATTTGGTCATTTCGCATGGTCAGCCCTCAACCTGCGTGAAATTAAACCATTCCCCAGCATAATCGCTTTCGGATAGTTTTAGAGGATGTATCCGAATACCCATTGCTCAGATATTAGCGAATCAAAGGGCTTGCAGTGGGTCTTGTCAGACCCTACCCTCTGTATCAAGTGAATTGTCGATAAATTCTCCTCAATTTGGTAGTTGATGGCACATGATTATATGGTGCAATTTCGATTTGCGGCGGCTGTATATTCTTTGATTTCCATAACTCATCAAACCCTTCCATCGATAGATTGCTTAGACCTTCAGGTTTGAGCTGTATTTCGATTTGATTCGGCGCTTTTTGATATGCGATATAATTGGTAATTTCATCACTCATTTGCATTATCGCCCGACGAATTAGGTCTGGTACAACTAACTCAACTGTATCATTGACCTTGGTTAAGTGAAACATATCATCGGAACGTCCCATAATGGAATCAATCACTTCTCTTGTATCGCCACATGGGCACTTTTTACCGGAGGTCACCAAAATATCATTCAAACGATAACGAATTATTGGTTGAGTTTTCCTTCTAAAATCAGAAATTATA
>DASCRU010000232.1:0-2727 GCA_034400015.1 Candidatus Thalassarchaeaceae archaeon
GTCAAGGTTTCAAATTTCGGAAACGCCGCAGGAAAACTGCGATAGGAATCGTCGTCCAACATACCACTGCGAGGTCAATCCAACCGTCCCAAACTGTGGGTTGAGATGCCTCTGGTAACCTATTTTGAAGAACCAATTGGTATACTCCGTTTGGAGAGAATAAATCTGCATGTTCTTGGAAGGCAATGAATGTAGGATCAGCGGTATTGGTTGCATCGACTCCTAAAATCGTAGCAATGAATACCGTAACTAGTAGCCACATTAGGGTAAACAACATCCAAGTTGCAACACCAAATGTCACAGAGGAACCCAGATCTTGAGCCATCGAAGAAGCAATCATTTGGATTGAGGCGTACCAAAGAAGGAGAAGTGCAGTAATTCCAATCCATGTGACTGAATCCATAGTTGAAGGGAGAATTCCCATTTGGTGTTCGATTATTGCCAATGAAGAGATTTGGAGTAATGCCACTGGTATCGCGACACTTAGCCAAACTCCGAAAAGATGATTCATCCCGAGAATCGTTCGATTTATCGGTTGAGCTAGTTCAATTGCTAACTCTCCAGTTAATCTTGGCCGACTGATTGAATCGAAGCCAACCAGAACAACTCCGAGAGTTGCTGATAGTAGAATAAAGAGACTTGATAGGAACATTACAGTCGACGCTCCATCCACTGCTATTGATCCAGGAAGACTAGCATTAGGATCTGAAAAACCCCAGACTGCTCCCGGAATGAAAAGGATCAACAATGGATAGAGGATTACCATTCTTGGAGAAACCATCTTCACCCTAAGATCATGAAGAAGAAGTTGCAGGAATTTCGTGAATGAAGTCGACATTATTCTTCCTCCTGAAGATTAATCCCTTCCGAAATTCCCGTTGCTGTACGCAAAATCTCCTCTAAATCTGGAGGAATTCTTTCTACAGTTGCTACTCTGGTACTACCTGCATTTATTCTTTCAATTAATGCTGCACGCAAATCTTGTGACCATGTCTGATCATGCCTAGTCAGACGAAGACACCAGTCCCCTTCTTCATCTAATTCTGTAACTGCAATCAATGGATTTTCAGAAATAATTGACGCCGGAGAAGGACCGATTCCAGATATCATTAGACGCTGACCAACTCCAAGGTCATGTTCTACACTCGTGAATGACCCTTGAGTCACAATTTTGCCATGATTCATGATAGCAATGCTTTCCACAAAACGTTCCAATTCGTTCAGTTGATGACTACTAACAATGATTGCCTTGCCTCTTTCTGCCATTTCCCGAATCATCTTTCGAAATGCATTTTGTGCTACTGGGTCCAACCCATTCATTGGTTCATCGAGGAGTAGAATTTCAGGATCTCCGATTAGTGCGGCACCAAGGGAGAGGCGCTGCCTCATTCCTTGGCTAAGACTTGAAAGACGATCACGTGACCTTGAAGATAGTCCAACTCTCTCAAGGATTGATTCAGCATTGTTCTTTGGAAGCCCTCGAATAATGCAAAGACGCTGAACCACATCCAAGGGAGTTGCTGGACCAGACCAAGTAACCCTTTCAGGCATAAACCCGATTCTATTTCGAAGGTTTACTCGTTCTTCTTCAGAACGTACGGCACTACCGTTAGATCGAATTACTCCCTTTTGAATAGGCAAGATTCCTGCCATGATGGACATCAGAGTACTTTTTCCAGCACCATTTGGCCCTACTAGCCCGACAATCGAACCAGATTCAATCCGTAGAGATGCTTCAATGACTCCCCGCTTAGGAATTGATTTCTTACGACGTTTTGCAGCGGCAATTACTGCACGAGGAATTGAATACAGGTGTTGGGCCCGTTCCATCTCCATTAGCAGTTCCATGTGGCATCGACTGAATGCTTGGTCATCTTCTTTGTGTATGTAAATAGTCGTAGAAATTATTTTTTAGGCAGCCCTAAACTTAATATCCAACCTTTTTTTCGGGGGTTTTAGGTGAGCCTAAAATGAACCCTATATCTACACGATTGAATGCCCAAATTCGAGCCATAACTCTAACATCATTGATGTTATTATGTGCAGCAGCAGGTTGTCTCGGAGGTGAAGATGTTACAACTGAACAAACCACAGTTGAATCACTTGAACCCCTTGTGATAGCATACGAGGTGAGAGATGATTACACAAATGTAGATGAAAATCCTCAAGCATTAGCGGATTATCTTGCTGAGAAATTGAACTACGATGTTAGTTTGTACAATGTTGATTCGGAGGGTGCAATGATTGAAGCTCTCCGTTTCGGAAATGCTGATATCGCCATCATGGATGGTGGTGCAGCATGGGTTGGATGGCAACAATATGACCTTCAAGTCCTAGCAGCAGATCAAAAATCAGATGGAAGAGCATTCTACAATGCTCATGCATGGGTACGTGCAGATAGTGAGATGGCAGTAGCAGCAACTGACAATGATTCCTTCACAGATCCATTCGCTCTATTATCTGGAAAGACTTCTTGCCATACTGGTTGGTTGAAGTCTGCTGGAATGTTGCTTCCAATGGGTTACCTCATTGGGCATGGTTACGCTAATGTGGTCGGAGATCCAAATGATGTTGAAACATTACGAAACACCATTCATGGATTCTTTAACGAGAATGCATCGATTCCAGATTCTGGAACTCCTTACTATGGATATAGTGGGGCTGTGAAGTGTCTTTCAGAAGGCGTCGGAGATGTAGCCTTTGCAAAGGATAGCACTGTTGATTCAT
>DASCRU010000233.1:0-3436 GCA_034400015.1 Candidatus Thalassarchaeaceae archaeon
GAAATTCTCATTCTCTCACTTCCTTCAGGAGTGGTTCTGAGTGTGGTAGATGACCTATTGCCATTTCTTCGACCTTCACATGCACTATTGGACCTAGCCAAAGGTTTGGCACCTGAGAATGAAGATGAAGCATTCATCAGCGCAGCAATCGAAAAACGTCTTCGAGATTCTGGTAAAGCCAATCCAGTTTTCGTAATGACTGGCCCAACAATTGCTCCAGAAGTGGCTAGAGGAGTACTCACCACCGCATTGATTGCAGCACATGATCATACGATGGCAAAACGAATGGCTGATCGTCTTACCACGAAAACTCTCAGTTTGCAAGCAGCAGATGATCCTCTGGGAGCGGAACTCTGGGGGGCGTTCAAGAATCCAATCGCCTTAGCTTGTGGTATTGTCGATGGTCTAGGTCCGAGGGGCGGTGATAACCTGAAGGCAGCCTTGGTGACTGCAGGATTCAGAGAAGGGCAACGGCTACTTCCAACAATGGGGGCTTCGCCAAAGACTGCTTTTACTGCCGCTGGATTGGGGGATCTCTACGTAACTTCCACCAGCCCAAGTAGTAGAAATCGAACGTTGGGTGAAATGCTAGGTTCAGGACTAAGTCTAGATGAAGCCTTAGCAAAAATGCACATGGTTGCCGAAGGTGTTAGAGCAGCTAGAATGTTCCTTTCTAGAGCTGCAATACAAGGCACTCCCACTCCATTCCTACATGCAATTTGTGATTTCTTAGATGGAGGGATTACAGTTGATGAGGCCCTATCTAGGATGATTGAGAGCGAAGTCTAGCCGCGAGGTTCATGCACAAGTTCCCCTTCGGACAACCATGGCAATGGCGGATTTGACCAAGTTAGAGATTCGTCTCTTCAAATGGTTGTGCCTTGAAGAGAACGATTTTGAGGAAAACGCTTGGTCTACCAAAAAGGCTGCAAAGGCATTCAAGGTTGACCCCGATGAAATCTACGAAGCATTGGCTGCTCTCACCGAAAAGATCCCTCACAACATATACATCCATTATCGTGATGGTGCTATGAGAATCATCGCCTCAGAGTGATTCAATGGTAGACTGGATTTCATCAATCATTGCATCCATTTTTGGAACTGGTGAAGAAATTCAAACACTACTTGAAGAAGAATAATCCTCATTCCTCTTCATCCTTGGAAAAGGACAACATGGACACAGGGAGTAATATTGACCACCAAGAAGATCGGGCCACATCTCCATCCTCTGTGAAAAAGGACCGAGCGCGAATTGAAACTAAGTCCAATAATAAGACAACAACGAAGATGAGAATCAGATAAGCGATTACTTTGTCGTATTGAAGGAACTTAAGATAGAGATTGATGTAATACCCAATTCCACCAGCGCCAACAATTCCAATCACAGTACCGTGCCTGAAATTATATTCGAACATAAAAATCGCCTGAGAAATCAAACCATTTGCAGACTCAGGTAAAACAACTCCAAATGATCGTTCTAACCAACTATGCCCCATCGCTTGAGATGCCTCAAGAGGTGCACGCGGAATTCCTTCAATGGCCTCATACTGTAATTTACCGAGATACCCTACTGTATAGACAGTCATGGCCAAAATTCCTGAAAGGGGGCCGAGGCCAACCAATATAACAAAGAAAATTGCCCAAATAATGCTAGGTAAACTCCTTGAAGCAGCAAGAATGAATCGAGCAGGATAGGTCACCCAAATTGAATTTAAATTTCGAGCAGCTAACAAAGAAATAGGCAATGAGATAATTATCCCTAAAACGGTAGATACGAAGGCAATCTTCAAGGTTTCAACCAATCCAATCCAAGCAGTAGAACATGTGAATTGGAAACCTGGAGCAGTTACACAAGGAGGGTATGACTGTGGCTCTATTACGCTCCAATCAGGAGGCCAGAGCGATTCCTCAACAAATACAACAAGATTTTCACCACCATTAGTCAATCGACCCCAATCGTCAACCATCCCATTTGCAATTGTCATGGTTATCCAAATCAATAAACAAAAGAAAATTAACCAACGAGTAGAAAACCAAATTCTAACTAAATGGTCCTTAACATCAATACCCTCAATGGAGTCCTTGGTCATTACTTCACCTCCATTACAATTGGATCAGTAATGAATGGATTCAGTCGCCCATCATCCATCAGAAGAAGGCGATCAGCCAACTTTTTTGCACGACCAACATCATGTTCAACCACAAGTAAAGTGGCATTGTTTTCTCGAACATAGGATTTCACAGACTCCATAACACTGGACATTGTTTCTTCATCTAATTCCCCTAAAAATTCATCCGCGAGAATTACTGATGGCCTCTGAGCGAGAGTACGAGCAGTTGCAACTCGACGTTGCTGGCCACCTGACAATTTACGTACAGGAATCCTCATCTTGTCCTCAATTCCCATTGCAATAATTGACTCAACTGCCACTCTTCGAGCCTCTGATGAATATGGTAGCCAGCGAGACGCATGTCCAGCTAAGGCACCCATCATGACATTATGATACACACTAGCATGCCTAACCAATCCCAATCGCTGAGGGATGTAACCAAGGCTACCTCGAGGAGGCATCTTAGGATTAATTTGGCCACAAACCTCTACAGTACCTTGTATCGGAGGTACAAGTCCTGCAATTGTTCTCAATAAAGTCGTCTTACCGATTCCAGAAGGACCTGCAATCGCCACAATTTCTCCTGAATTGATTTCAAGATTCAATGGATCCATCAATGGTTTCTTGCGACTATAACCAATCGAAACACCCTCTAAACTGATGATGTGGGGGCTCGACAAAAAATCGCCTCAGGTTTCCGTTGACCTTAATCAACAAATTAGACTGCCCTAAACCTCTATTTTGAGTTGGTGGGAGGTAACGGCGACAATACTCCAGATGCAAAGCCGCAGCAGAGGGGTGCGAATCCTCTGCTACGACCTGCTTTTATCAAATCACGCTGAAGTGATGTCGAACTTTGTATCGTAGTATGCAGAGATACCAGGCACATTAGAAATCAAGGAAGAATAACTTCCAAGATGTTCTTGCGTATTTACTCGAACTAGGCCAGGGGTGTTGAGAATATTATCCAATATTTCACCACCACAAGTATTCTTTGCAGATGTTGAATCTACTACATGTGTCGTAATGTCATAACATCCTGTGTAAGATGATCCACCAACGGAGTAATTCTCAACATACATCTCATTGTTCATAGACATCAATGCATTGAGAATCGCGGTCCTAGTCTGCATGTCCAACCTATCAGGATTATACATCACTGGATGGCTAGGCGCTTGACCGAATACTGGCAGAGCAACATACTGATCTCTTGCAAGACACCAAGCTTCGTTCTCTGTTGCATTATCGCTGCCACAGTATGAATCAACAGTGCTATCCTTTGCAAAGGCTACATCTCCGACGCCTTCTGAAAGACACTTCACAGC
>DASCRU010000234.1:0-7440 GCA_034400015.1 Candidatus Thalassarchaeaceae archaeon
GGAATTTGGAAATGTGCAAAATGGACACGAGAAGAAGGTCCACTTCCTAAAGGTCCTCAATCAGTACGTTCAGATTGAGAATAATTTACGAGTCTAGTCGTACAACAACACATCATGGGCTTCGTACCGAATGGATTGAATGCAACGTCGTGGGAACAATTAGAACCACTTTACGAAAACTTGGCTACACGTTCTTTACATGATGTTAATCAATTAGAAATGATGATTCAAGATGAAAGTGAATTGCGTGAATGGGTTTCAGAAGCAGGTTCTAGACTTTATGTTTCGATGACCTGTTCAACGAATGACGAAGAAAAAAAATCTGCATACCTTGATTTTGTTGAGAATGTGGAACCTAAACTCTCGGCAATTGGAGATAGATTAAATCGACTAATTATGAAATCACCAGCAGTGAAAGAATTAGATTCTGAAAAATATGAAGTAATGATTAGAGATATCCGAGCAGACATAGAAATATTTCGAGAAGAGAATATTCCATTAAGCACAGAATTAACCAAATTAGGGCAACAATATGAGGAAATTTGTGGTTCAATGATGGTCACATTCGAGGGTGAAGAAAGAACGATGCAACAAATGGGGAAATTCCTGCAAGTTACTAATCGAGAAACACGAGAAAATGCGTGGAAATCTGTTTGGGAAAGGAGATTGAAGGATGCTGATAAAATCGATGATCTCTATGAACAAATGCTTACCATTCGACACAAAATTGCTCTTAATGCAGGGTTTGAAAATTTTCGTGATTATGCATTCGTCGCAAAACATCGTTTTGATTACACGCCTTCAGACTGCGAAGATTTCCATTTGGCAGCAGAAGAAGTATGCGTACCACTTGGAAGAATCCTCGACAAGCAAAGGAAAGAATTGCTAGATGTTGATTCACTCAGACCATGGGACTTGGGGGTGGATGTTCATGGCCGCCCTCCACTCAAACCATTTGAGAATGTAGACGAAATGGTTGAAGGAACATCAAGGATGTTTCACAAAGTGAGTAATGAACTTGGAATTATGTTTGATAGTCTAAGAGATGGGAAATCGTTGGACTTAGACAGTAGAAAAGGAAAGGCACCTGGTGGATATCAAATTAGTTTTGATAAGATTAGAAGACCTTTCATTTTCATGAATGCAACAGGATTACAACGTGATCTTGAAACAATGGTCCATGAAGCAGGTCATGCTTTCCATGCAATGTATTCAAGCGAACTTGAACTAATCGATCATAGAGATCCACCCATTGAATATGCAGAAGTCGCTTCGATGAGTATGGAGCTCCTTGTCCACCCACATCTGGATGAATTCTACTCAAAAATAGATGCTGATAGAGCTAGAAGAAGTCACTTAGAGGGAATAGTGGGGCTTCTACCTTGGATTGCAACAATTGATGCTTTCCAACATTGGGTACATACAAATCCAGGACATAGTAGAAATGACCGAACTGAAGTATGGCGGGATCTTAGATCTCGATTCGGAGCTAATGTTGAATGGGATGGAATTGAAGGAATGAGAGATGTAGGTTGGCATCGCCAATTACACCTTTTCACCTATCCTTTCTATTACATAGAATATGGAATTGCACAACTTGGAGCATTGCAGGTTTGGTTACAATCTCTTGATTCCATCGAGAAGGCTCTCGAAAATTATGCCCATTCGATGAAACTCGGTGGAAGCAAACCATTGCCTGATCTATTCGGAGCTGCTGAACTAGAATTCTCATTTGATCCAATTACAGTTCAACGACTAATCGATGCGGTTCAACTGAAACTCTCGGAATTACCTGCCTAATTAGTCTCTAATTCCTTCAGCAACCACACTGATTACCGCATCTCCTTCTGGTAGATTCGGGCTATCAATCAAGCGAGCTACTCTGCGCCCTCCCTTAGATTTCCTAAGGTACAGGCGGAATGTGCTAGCGTGACCAACAATGTGTCCCCCAATCGCCTTTGTAGGATCGCCCCACATTGTTCCTGGATTCGACATTACTTGATTGGTTACCAAAACCAATGCATTGTGAACGTCTGTAAGTTGTTTCAACTCTTTCAAATGTCGATTTAACTTCTGTTGACGTGGTGCGAGCATTCCTCGACCAACATATTCCGCTCTGAAGTGGCTGGTCAATGAATCGACAATGATTAACTTCACATCAATACTCTTAGACATCCGTTTAATCTCATCCACCAATAACATTTGATGTGCTGAATTGTATGCTCGAGCCACATGTATTCTTTCCAATACTTCTTCTGGATCCATCCCCTTCGCTTCTGCCATTTGTGCTATTCGTTCTGGTCGAAATGTGTCTTCTGTATCTATGTAGAATACTTCACCAGCTAATCCACCTTCTTCAACAGGCATTAGTGTGTTAACTGCCAGTTGATGCCCGATCTGAGTTTTTCCACTACCAAATTCTCCAAACACCTCACAGATGCTCTGTGTTTCAAATCCCCCGCCTAGTAATTCATCCAATGCACTGGATCCACTTGTGAGTTTTTGTACTTGCTTTCTACGATCCAACAATTTTGAACCACTTAAGAAACCGCCAATGTTTGCTAATTTCTTCGCACCTTGAATTATCTTCGATGATACTGCCTCTCCCAGCTCGGCTTGTTCGGCTAGTTCTGTTGGGCTCATTACTGCAATAGCAAGTAAGTCGTCGAAACCTGCTTCCTTCAGTTTCTCTGCCGTTGCTGGACCAACACCTGGAAGGTCCTCAATCGTCGCCTCCTCGTCCTCTTCAATCTCGGCCATGGGGATTTCCTCCTCTTCGCCGTCCTTGTTCGTTGTGGTATTTTTCTTGCTTGCCATGTCCTATTCTCTCCTTGTGTTCACAACGAACCAATATTCGGGAGTATATGAACAAACGATGGGGGCCTTTCCTTCCGATACCAGGGATTATATTGTGAGAGTCCTTTCTGTTGCCTCTTTTTTCACTTTCAGTACTAATTCAATTGTATCTGAAACTGACTATTAGAATGATACCAATGCTGTCGTCTGTTGGTTTACATTCTCTTCATCTACAGCATCTTCAATAATCAATTCCCATCCACCATCTTCTTGATTATATGTTGAGATATCATCTACATTATGCGTCCATGTATATGATTCGCCATCCGAAATAACTTGAGTATGGCTTGCTATCAGTTCGCCTGTTGGATCAAATAATTGCCATGTGATTTCTACATCGTCAGGTGGAGGAAGTATAGCTAAATTCTCTACATTAGTTATTGTAGACGTTATTTCGAGTGAACTGGGGTTTTGTGTACTTTCACTATTCATCGCATCAATGTGTAAATTCGCTGGATTATCTACTCCTGTCGGTGATGTTTCATTCAAATGGAAAACCCCCGCTAATTTGATGCTTATTTCTGAATATTGACTATTTTCTCCTGAATCATTAGCTCCGGCTTTAGCCACGAAAACGCCATATGACTCGTATGCCTTCATCAATGACTTTGTTTCAGCTGCATTTACTGAGATTCGTTGTGAACCATCTCCAGGTTCTAGCCAGAACTCTGTAATTGCTCCACCTGATGATTCAGTTCCTGTAAAGTCAAAGTTTACTTCGACCTCTTCTATCGAGGTTCCGTTGTTTGAATCCTTGATGTAATGTGTGTTCCCTGGAGATCCTTGGATGTCCACGGATATCTCAATATCAGATGTGTTCTCACCGCCCCCAATACACCCTGATAAAATGAAACAAAACGCCAAGATGATGACTAAGGCCTTGTCTCGCATGAGATTTAATTCGCATTGAGATAGATAAGACCCTCGACGAATGATGAGAAACTGGTAGCGAGGGATGGATTTGAACCATCGGTCTCCGGGTTATGAGCCCGACGGGATAACCAGACTACCCCACCTCGCTACTTTTTCCGACTCTAGACTTGTATAAGAAATCGATAGTTCAATATCGACGGGTTGATGGACTAGAAAACGATATTGAGATTGATGAAAGGAGACCTGCTTGTACAGAATGCGATGATGGCCCTTCCTAACGGAATCAAGGAGGGGGATTTGCGTGTTGTCGACGGCTTGATCAAAACTATTGCTCCACAAGGAGGCCTATTTCCTGAGAAGGGTGAATTCGTCATTGATGGAACAGGACTACATTTGTTGCCAGGAGCCATCGACCCACATGTCCACTTCCGAGAACCGGGACACCCTGAAAAGGAAGACTTGGAAAGCGGAAGTCGTGCTGCGGCTGCAGGAGGAATCACAGCATTTCTAGACATGCCGAATACAATACCTAATGCGACCAAACTTGAGGTACTCCAAAACAAATTTTGGGCTGCAGAGAGAAAGGCTGTGACGCATAGTGGATTCTTTATCGGAGCCACCCCCAATAATTTGGACCATTTAATCGAGGCTGTTGGGACTCCTCAAACCCCCGACAATGCCGGAGTATGTGGAATCAAGATTTTCATGGGTAGTAGCACTGGAGATTTGCTAGTCCATGAACAAAAGCATCTTGAGGAAATTTTCGCAAATACTGCAGGCATCATAGCAACCCATGCTGAGGATGAGATGCGACTTCAATCACGCATTGCTGAATTTAGCCATCGAACGGATATTGCCGCTCACGCAGAATGTCGAGATGTTGAATGTGCGCTAATTGCGACAAAAAGGGCATCGGCATTGGCGAAGGACCACGACCACCGCCTGCACATCGTTCACCTGACGAGTGGAGCCGAAGCGGATTGGCTATCCTCAAACAAAGGTGATCTCATCACCACGGAAGCCTGTGTTCAACACCTAACTTTTGACCAAAATGATGTCGAAGAGCGAGGAGTACGTTTACTCATGAATCCACCAATCCGATATACTGATGACAAGGATACATTGTGGAGGCGCCTCAAAGACGGTACCATTGATTGCGTTGTTACAGACCATGCACCGCACACTTTAGAAGCAAAATCAATCGGATTTCCCAAAGCGCCTGCTGGGATGCCTGGCGTTGAAACATCTCTACCACTAATGCTCACTCATGCGATGGATGGGAAGTGTAGCGTGTCTGATGTGGTTCGTTGGATGTGTAAGGGGCCAGCTGAGGTATACAATATAGAGAATAAAGGCTCACTTATCGAAGGATATGACGGTGATTTGACATTGGTTGATTTAGAGACACGTAGGACCATCACTGATGCAGATACTTGGACCAAAGTGGGATGGACACCCTATGCCGGATTTGAACTCACAGGATTACCAATGTGGACAATCGTTGATGGGGTTCCCGTACATAGTAGAACAAAGAATGGTTCATTCAAAGGTAAACCATTAGTTGAACCGGGACAAACTGGTAGAACTCTACGATTCAGATGATTCGCCTTCAGCAACTGGCTCGGGAGATGCTCCGCCATCAGATGAAGAAGTTCCTGAATCCTGATAATGGTACACTACCAGGTCTTCTTCAGGTAAATCCACGGTGACAATATGCGATAGATTGTCCGTTAAATGAACAGTCATTCCAGCCGAAGAAAGAGCATAGACATAATCGCCCATGAAGATAGAACGACGAATGTCTGTATTGGAGTACCAGTATTCTTGGACTCCATCTCCATAAAGTGAGGAATGATCAACTTCCCCATGTGTCGACAAAGACTTGTTCTCAATATCGATATTCACCAACTTCAACATTGATACAAACTCATAACCATAGTATGTGTAAGTTCTTTCATCTTCTACTATAGTATCGTAAACCCAACGATGAGTCGAAAGTGGAACTGCTAGCAAATTCTCTGGTTCCCAATAGTTGAAGGCTTTGTGCTCATATGTCGCTTCCGACCATGACCATGACCATCCACAAGAATTGACATTTGCACAATTTTCATCTACATATCCAGGAGATAAAGAAAGAGAATCTGCCAATGTTGGATTTTCTAAATCGGTAACATCAAACAAACTAATTTGAGTCTGAGACCAATCGAGTCCGAAACCATCTGCACCCGCTGGACCAATTCCTATGGTTAAGAGAAGATTCTCGTTCAAGGGATGAATGTAAGTGGAAACACCTGGCACCTCTAATTCTCCGATAATTGAGGGTGAAGTAGGATCTGAAAGATCAATGGTCCACAACGGGTCAATGTTCTGAAAAGTGACGAGATAACCGATCTCACCCATAAAACGAGAACTCCAAATTCTTTCACCGCAAGCGATATCATTGAGTTCTCCAACGACATTTAGATTTCCTTCACCATCATCTTGGAGGACCGTTACATGGTTCGAAGGACCAAGACACTCAGGAATTTCAGTCTCGATTACTAACTCGTCACTTTCCCCGGTTAAAACAGAATCTACTGCGATAGCAATGTCTTCCATGACATCAACTGTGGCCATCCACCATCTGCCCCAATTATCTGAGGTAGAGGCCACGCGTATACTTCCATTGAACTCTGAGATAGAGAACTGGTCCTGCACATCCCCCTTGACACGTCCAGAACCGATGTATTCAGTATTGGCAGGCTCTGAAATATCGAAGGCGTGAATATTCGTTTCATCTTCGAATGATTCATCGGTTCCCCAATACCACCACCAATCGTTGGCAGGCTCTGCAAGAACCATCATGTTCCCAGAAGCGTATACATTTACCCAAGAAGATGTAATGTGATCCACTTGTAATGTAGTATCCTCCTCAAACAAACCTATTGTAGCAATAGTAGTAAAGCCTCTAGTTAGTACATCCTCTGTAGATGAAAACTCACTACAATCGCCAGCAGTAACTGCGTGTGTCGAAACAACACCGTTTGTTTTCTCATGAATTCTAGGGGCAAAATCTTCCAACGTCAAACCATCAACCAATTCTCGATTATTATTGATAGCCTTGGTAACTGAACGATTCCATAGATCCATTCTCTCATATCGGTCATCAACTTCCCAATAATTAGATGGCAATTCTGGATAAGTAAGCAAACCGGTGATGTAGGTATCTGCGTGAGTAACACTTCGAACTGTTCCATTGACCAGTCTAGCTGTGTGGTAATTTCCTTCGATGTAAATCTCACGTTCTACCTCCGGAGCACTCCGATTTGAAATATCTACCACAGTATACTTGATCAGATTTGATATTCTATAACCATAATATCCCCACTCATCAGGTTCATCTTGAGCCAAAATCTCTCTCAAGGGGTCATCGGATTGAAGGTTCCAGAAATATACACTAGAAACAATTACCAAACGTTCCTCATCAATCAACATCTGCATGGGTGATCCTTCTACGCTCATGTTAGACATCATCTCCAATTGGCCAAACTCAGGAACCCCTAAAACAACAAGTTTGCCATTATTTAGGACATATATCCAACGGCCGTCTGTCTTTAAGAAATCAGCTTCATCAACACCTTGCTCTTGGTTATTGGTGCCAGAGAAATCAGTTCCTTGAACTGGATCACTACTACCCGAATTAGCCTCACTTCCTCCAACTGAAGGTGCGGA
>DASCRU010000235.1:0-1683 GCA_034400015.1 Candidatus Thalassarchaeaceae archaeon
TTTTTACTTAACAATTGGTTTAGATTTACACCAGAACTAACTGCACTGACTTCTTCTTCGATTAGTGAGTTTATATTCCCCGATTAATTGATGAACTCATACAAATTGCAACGGATGTGACACAACAGGCAAGATTCAATTTGAGTCTTCAGAGTGCTGAAGAAATCATTGAAAAAAACAGAGGAGATGGTGGCCAAAGATACGATTTGATCTATATTGATCCGCCCTTTGGACTTCAACGAGAATTCCAAATGATTGAGGCAGATGGCACCAAGAAATCGTTTCAGGATACTTGGACAAGCTATGATGATTATATTGATTGGCTGGCGAAAATCATTGATGGTTTGTTTGGATTATTGAAGAAAGATGGTTGGCTATACAGTCACAACAATTTCGAAGGGAATGCATTGGTTCTCGGAAAGGTCGAAAAAAGGGTAAGAAAATCATTCTACACCAATATCTCATGGGTAAGATCTCATCCCAAGAACAACATCAGAATTGGATGGGGAAACATTGTCGATTCAATCATGGTTTTGAGAAAAGGGAATCCGTTTTTTGATGTTGAATATTCTCCTCTTGATTCTACGTATGCTGCAAATTCGTTTCGCAATGAAGACGAGCGTGGTAGGTATGCTCTTGCACCAGCAACCGGTGAGAAGTCTAGACCTGGCCATCAGTTTGAGTACAAAGGTTGGTCGCCTACCTTTGGGTGGCGATACTCTGAGGAGAAGACCAAGGAGTTGGACGAGCAGGGCTTGATTCACTTTGGTAAGAATAAACCATACAAGAAAATCTACTTGGAAGAATCCAAAGGTTCCCCAGTTCAGAATATTTGGTCAGACATATACAATTTAACTCGAACAGAACAAAATAAACGAAATTATCCTACTCAGAAACCACTGAAAATGATGGAACGTATTGTTCGTTCATCATGTCCTTCTAATGGAAGAGTTTTGGATCCATTTTGTGGCAGTGGTACTACAGCGATAGCGACATTCAATGTTGGCGAAAATAGATCTTGTGACACTTTTGATGTTAGTGAAGATGCGCTTGAGATTGCTAGAGACACATTGGCGCAATTAGGTGCAAACCTATCAGATTGAAGGATTAGGACATAATGAAATGGGTTTCACCATCATTTGGTGGATTTTCTAAATGGTTCCAAAGTTTTGCCCTAGAAGGAAATTCACGTCCACATGAACAAAGAAATTGCTCACCACTTTCAGACAGCCCTCCACTATCTCTAACAATTATTTCCCGATGAACTTCTCCATCATCAGGATTTTCAATGTGGTCGTATAGTTCATGATATTCCTCAAATGAATCTCCGCATGAGCAATGGTGCATGAAGAAATTAGAACGTAACCTAATTCTTATATTTTCTTAAGTTGCCCTATTGTACGACAAATATGGCGGTGGAACTTTCGCGTCGTGTGGATTGGCCGATGATTGACCCGGCACATGTTGTGTATTACCCTGTGTATTGGGACCTTGCTCATCGATTTTTTGAGGAATCATGGGAATTAATTTATGGCGTTGACTACCCATCAATCATCTCTGATTTGCGTCTTGGGTTCCCAGCAGTATCTACAACTTCTACTCATCATTCTCCATTGCGATATGGAGATACTGTTTCTTGCCGCCTGTGGGTAAATTCTGTAGGAAAATCATCCACAGTCTGGA
>DASCRU010000236.1:0-3014 GCA_034400015.1 Candidatus Thalassarchaeaceae archaeon
ATAGACGATTGAGAATCCACATCAGAATCTCCTCCTAATTCCTATACCGACCGAAACCAGTAAGGAAATAATGATCCAAGTGAAAATTAGAATCGATGCCAAAGCACTTTGTTCAACCTCTTGAATCACAATTTCCTCATTCGTAAGTTCAATCGAACCCAAATTTTCAGTTGAAATTAATTGATTCTCAACACCATCAACATCAACTGTTACAGTGTAATAATGATTGCCTGCAAGGAAGATAGGGTCTTCGAATTGAGTTTCATTTGTCGTTGAAATTAGTGTTGCAGAAGATAAATCACCACGATTTTGTAAAGGAGACGAAGAACGCCAAACATAGAATTGTGTTTCTGAACCTGACCAAGACCAAGAGATTTCGATTACAGAACCTTCTCTTTGTACAATCAAATCACTGATGGTAGTTCCTGCACTAGCTTCAACATCTACAATTAGTGAATCAATTCCCCCATATTCATCAAGAACTGTGAGATTTACTGTGGTACTACCTGGCTGGAAAACATGGGAAACTGTTGAACCTGAATACGTGGTATCCCCTATGGTCCAGAACCAAGCAACAATGCTCCCATCTGGATCATTAGATGATACTGCATCAAGTACAGTTTGGGAATCCGTCATCACAGTATCTGGACTTAGGAATGCTGCAGTTGGTGCTATGTTCCCAATTGTAATTGAATAACTAGAGATTGATGTTATGCCTCCAAATCCATCATCTGCAGATACAGTGATTGTCCAAACTTGCCCAACACCTAACCAATCTATTGGAACTATGCTTTGATTATCCAATGCACTGATTCTAAATCCATCACGATACCAAATAGAAGAGATTTCTAAATCATCAGAATCTACGTCAGATGAATTAATCGAAGCCTGTAAAGGATCCAAAGCATAATTCTCTATTCCCTCTGAATTCAATTCAACTTGAACAATTGGATTTGAATTTTCGATAGTCACAGATGAAGTGACATGATTCGCTGCCGGATTTGCATGATCTGTACTAACTGCTCCATCTGAATCCTCCAAAACTATCTCTGCATGCCATATCTGTCCTCGTGTTGTTTGTCCTGCTTCAATCAACAAGATATCATCGTAAGAAGAAACATGTTGTCCATCAACGTGCCAATGAACATGGACCAATGCAAGTGCATCTCCATCTGGATCTGACCAGTCATAGGAAATCTGTATGTCTTCTGAACTGGAGGGTGAAATAGGAGTCAAATTGAGAGATTCGAGAACTGGGGGGGCGTTACCAATTGTTCTTGGAGCAGATTCAGCCCATGGAGAAAAATCAATCCCGTCACTCGCCCGTACACTTACCTTCCATACTTCTCCTTTCGAAGTTGCAGAGGCAGGAAGAGTAGATTGGCCATTATACTCGGGAACATGAATCTCATTTTTCATCCATTGAATTTCGACCAATGTAGAAGGATCACCATCATCATCATCATAGGTGTACGACATATTTAGATCATCAGTCGTTACTGGATTTGTAGGCATTATTGAGAGAGATTGGATAGAGGGCGCAGTATTGGAACTCCCAATTTGGATGCTAGCAGATTCAAGGGTACCTGCGTCTTCACCATCTGAAGGTGTTACTCGGACCTCCCAAACATCTCCAGACCTCGTTGATACTTTGGAAATGGACGATGCTCCATCAAATTCAGCAATCCGAGATCCATCAAGATACCATTGAATTACAGTTCCAGATTCAGTATCCAAATCTACATCCGAGAATGAATAAGACATCGTGATGTCATCCTGTTCAGTAGGATCAGTTGGAGATATAGAAAGGCCATTTGCTACAGGCGGTGTATTCTGAATAGTAACCGATGATGAAGTAACGGATGAACCCATGTCGGTACCGTCAGAAGGGGTGACTGTAACAGTCCACATCTGGCCCTTGGAAAGGAAAGATGAAGAAACAGAAGTAGCATCATCTAATGTAGAGACAACTGAGGAATCTCTACTCCATCGAATCGTGGTACCCGATTCTGGATCACCGTCTGAATCACTATATGTATACGTCAAACTAAGGGGGTCTACTGCCGTTGGATTTGAAGGACTAATTACCAAATTCGTCACAGATGGAGCTTGGTTCTGAGGAGGCTGTTCTGGAACAGTGAAGGTAGCTGTGTTCCACGCATCACCTGAAGCCGCGTAGTCATTGTTCACTGCATTTCCTACTACACTGAAACTTACTGTCCCAGTTCCCGATGATGGCGCAGTCCAATCCACTGTCCAAGATCTAGCATTCTTGTTTGTATGGGTAACTTTACCGCTGTTTAACTGTGCATTCGCACCAGGATTAGAGAAACTTCCCGCATTTGAATCCAAAGAGAAGCCCCCAGTTGATCCAGAAATCGCACTTGAAGCTACAGTTACTGTGAGAGTATAGGTTTGTGCAGGAACATAGGATGATGGTTGTCCACTAAGAGAAACTGTGGTTGAACTAGACGGATTATTCCCATGACAACCACAAGACGGGCCAGTATTGCCCGACGATGAGGCTTCTATGAATGGCATATATGCTGCTAAACATAAGACGCCGACCACGAAGAGGACACGGGACGCCAACATGAATCTCGATATTGATGAATGGTTATCATGTTTCGTTTTTATCGTCATTTCTAATCATCTTGTTAGCCGTTGCATTGATGGACAGAATGTGATTCGTTTGTTCCATGACCCAGCCAATTGAGTCGGTTGCCATCGTAGGCGCAGGAAATATGGGGAGTGGAATTGCACAGAAAACCGCTCAAGAAATGTTTCAGGTACAAATGGTAGACAGAGAAGAACAATGGGTAGAAAGAGGGCAGAAAATAATCAGCGATTTTCTTGATGAAGCTATTGAGAGAAGAATTTTCTCGGATTCACAAGTTGAAGAAATAAAATCGAGAATCACTAGTGTAATCGGAGTTGAAAACGTCGACTCAGAAACTGACCTAGTCATTGAAGCAGTTTTTGAAGACTTCAATGTGAAAGCTGATGTCTTTCAA
>DASCRU010000237.1:0-4136 GCA_034400015.1 Candidatus Thalassarchaeaceae archaeon
CAAATTTCTGTTGCAAAGGGAGAGACTGTTGAGATAATCGCTCAGTTAACTGCTCCTGTTCAAGCGACGCCAGGGGTAGTTGAGATCACTCTTCTAACAAACGCCGTCCCTCCAGCATCTGCACAGTCTACTTGGAAGATTTACATCGATGTACCTGTGGTAAATGATATTACGATGAGTGCGATTTCTACAGATATTACAGTACCATCTAATGGCCAATCTCAACAGGTAGAGATTGGTTTTGTGAATAATGGCAATTCTGATGCGAATTACAACCTGAGTATCCTAGCAGATTATCGTTTGCAGGCGACTCTATCATCTGTAGAAACCGGAGTGATGGATGCTTTTGGTGGAGATACAGTGACCTATATTCTTCTCCCAATGCCTTTTGGATTGCCTCCTGATGTTTATCTGATAGATGTCACGGCAACGTCTCAAATAGATTCCTCATACAACGTTGTACAGCAGATTCGACTAACCATTCCTCCTACCTACGAGGTAGTCGTTGAGGATTTGGATATGAGTGGTCAAACCTTTTCGGCAGGTGATTCTTGTAGAACAGGACAATGGGAAGTTCAGAATATAGGCAATATGGATGACCATTTTTCACTTGATACAGGTGGTTCTGATTCAATAATTGTAGAATTAAGGAATTCTAATGGACAACGTTTGACTCCCCCTCAGACTCCAATGATATCTCCAGGTGCCTCATACAATGTTACTTTCTGCTATGGTTTTGAGGAGGGTACCTCTGGCTCCCATACTCTTACTTTGACGGCTACATCAATGAATTATGATGGAGGCCAAGATTCTCCCTCTACTACTGGTTCAGCGGTTTTCGATGTAGGTACACAAGGTTGGGTAAATGTGCTTGGTCCAGCACCTACGACCATTGAACAAGTTAATCCCCCAACAATGTTGACGTTTGAGATTCACAATCGTCACCCTACGATGTCTCAACAAATTAGACTTGATCTGAGTGCTAATGAGATGACTGCTTATGGATTCAATCCAAGGATTTTGGAACTTGATCGTGAATTCCAGCTTGGGCCTGATCAACGTCGTACGGTTCAAATTGAAATAGATCCCTCAGAACTTGCAATGACGAATCTAGATGAGGCATCCAAGACACTTAATTTTACTTTAGAAATTGATGCAGATCTAGATACAGTTGAACATATGCATACAGTCACCTTTGTCAGAATCGCTCAATTTGAAGAAGCCGGTGAAGGTATCGCATGGGGTAATGTCGCAGCAGTCATGGCCTCTGTTGTAGTGATAATAGGATTATTTGTTGTTTTGTTGCAAGTAGTAAGAGGCAATCTCGATATTGAGGATGAAGTTGTAAGTCTTGCAGATTACCAGACTTCGTTAGATGAGAAATATCGCTCGATAGCACCAGCACCCGAAATGACTCCATCTACTCCTATTGCTCCGGCTCCTGTGATGGAACCTGTGGCTCCATCACCTGCCGTCGCAGTCACATCTGCTCCGCCTCTCCCTGCTACTGGCTTGCCTGACGGTTGGACAATGGAGCAATGGGAGCATTATGGGCAACAGTGGTTGGACCAACAGGGCCTTTGAGGACCCGCTCCTCTCGTCCGTGGTCTTAAGACGGCGGGCTGAGTCGCCCGACTCGCACCAAGGGGCGTGAGACTATGCAACAATCAGGTCAACAACCGATTTACATACTAAAGGAAGGAACTACTCGAAGTAGAGGTAGAACCGCTCAAAGCAATAATATTGCTGCTGCAAAGGCAGTTGCCGATGCAGTACGGACTACCCTCGGCCCCAAAGGTATGGACAAGATGCTTGTTGATTCTATGGGTGATGTAATCATCACAAATGATGGTGCAACTATCTTGAAAGAGATGGATATCGAACATCCTGCAGCTAAGATGATTATCGAAGTAGCCAAGACACAAGAAGCACATTGCTTTGATGGGACAACTTCAGCAGTTGTTCTTGCTGGCGAATTACTCAAACGATCTGAGGATCTCATTGAACAGAATGTGCATCCTACAATCATTTGTGAAGGATTCCGAATTGCTGCTGAGCGATGTCTTGAATTATTGGAAAATCATTCAATAGATGTTGATGAAGCAATGCTGCATGAAGTTGCAAAGACAGCCTTAACCGGTAAGAGTGCCGGTGCAGTCAAGGCATTCCTCGCAGAGATTTGCGTTGAAGCTGTAATGAAGGTCGCCACAGAATCTGATGGAGAATTAAATGTTGATCTTGATGATGTGAAGGTGGAGAAAAAGCAGGGTGGTTCAATCAAAGATAGTACATTAGTTGACGGAATTATACTAGATAAGGAAAGAGTACACAGTGGGATGCCACGTTCTGTAAATGATGCAAAAGTAGCTCTAATCAATTCTGCAATAGAGGTCAAGAAAACTGAAGTTGATGCAAAGATTCAGATTACAGATCCGAATATGCTTGCACAATTCCTCGATGAAGAGGAGGCTTACCTGAAAGGCTTAGTTGATGGCGTTATTTCGTCGGGGGCCAATGTGGTCATTTGCCAGAAAGGAATCGATGATCTTGCTCAACACTATATGGCAAAGTCAGGAATTTTTGCAGTTCGTAGAGCAAAGAAATCGGACATGGAAGCACTTTCCAAGGCAACAGGTGGGCGTATTGTAACAAACATTGACGATTTATCAGAAGATGACTTAGGTGTCTGTTCAAAGGTTGAAGAGAGAAAGATTGGCGAATCCGACATGGTATTCCTTACTGGTTGTGAAGAGGCAAAGAGTGTAAGTGTACTATTGCGAGGGGGGACTGATCATGTTGTTGATGAGATTAGAAGAGCATTTGATGATGCAATCGGTGTTGTTAGCGTGGCCCATGAAGATGGAGCAATTCTGACCGGCGGTGGCAGTGTTCTTGCAGCTCTTAGTCGAGATCTCAGAACTTTTGCCGAAGGAGTCGGTGGAAGAGAGCAGATGGCAATCGAGGCATTTGCAGGTGCCCTCGAGGTAATTCCTAGGACACTTGCTGAGAATGCAGGATTAGATCCCGTAAATACCATCATTGATGTGAGAAAGGCACATGCTGAGGGCCGTTCTACCTATGGAGTGAATGTGTTTGAAGGTGGAGTCATGGACATGAAAGAAGCCAATGTGGTAGAACCTGTCAGAGTCGTTGAGCAGGCAATTCAGAGTGCTACGGAGACTGCCACAATGATCCTTCGAATAGACGATGTAATTTCATCCAAAGGAGTTAGTATGGGTGGAGAAGGCATGATGGATGGCATGGATTTCTAAGTCTCAACGTCTCGATTAACACAAGGCTAGCCCGCTATGTTCAATAGTCCCATTTGGGTGGATGAAACTGCCGGTTGGCACTTGGGTGTGATGTCTTGACGGACGATGTAACTGCTTTCCTCTCGGATGGCGACCGCAGTCTGCATATTCTATTTGGTTCCCAGAGTGGTAATTCTGAAGATTTAGCAGTTAAGGTTGGTAAGCAGGCCAAGTCATTTGGTCTAGAATCTACAGTACATGATATGGACGGTTTTGATTTGTCTACTCTTTCTTCCATGTCTAGAGTCCTAATTGTTTGTTCAACATGGGGCGAAGGTGAGCAGCCGGACAATGCAGAGGATCTATGGATTGCTGCAAATGGTGATGCTGCACCTTCACTTAGTATGACGAACTTTTCAGTTTGTGCTTTGGGCGATTCCAGTTACGAAATGTTTTGTGAATCTGGAAAGGAATGGGATAATCGCTTCGAACAAATGGGTGGAAATCGTTTGGTTGATCGTGTAGATTGCGATGTGGAATACGACAAACCAGCGGCTGAATGGACGGAAAAAGTGCTCTTACATATGTCTGCAGTTGACGGTTCAGGTGCCTTTCAAGAGGCAATGGTTTCATCCATCGATTCCTTTGTGAAATCAGGAGGTGCAGCTGCGTCGCCCTCGACACAGGAAGCGACTCCCTCCTCTTCTGATACTGTTTCTTCTGCCTCTTTAGAAACGGAGGGAGACCGTTCTTTACACATTTTGTTTGGCTCTCAAAGTGGAAATGCAGAAGGTCTTGCTGCAAAGATTGGAAAGCGTGCTGATGCATTTGGCTTGAAATCCACTGTTCATGACATGGATGGCTTTGATTTGTCTTCTCTTTCAT
>DASCRU010000238.1:0-8573 GCA_034400015.1 Candidatus Thalassarchaeaceae archaeon
TGGTTTCTAGGATAAATTCTCAGCGTCAAGTTCATGTCAGTTAGAGTACCATCGATAGTATAGGTCCAGCCATGTCTGCGAAGTCTCGTTCCAGTTTTTCGCTCGTACTCATCCTTTTATTGAGTATGATTTCATTGCCTTCGGTAATGGCCGACAATCATTATGATTTCAATGATATCGGCAACCCGAACGACGTTCAAGCCCAAGAAATGCAAGCTGTTTGGGATTCTACATATGAATTTACTAGAGTTAGCTGGAGGAACATAGGCGGAGATGGAGGGAGTGCAGGCGGAATCTCATCTACCACCATCCAAAACCTTCCATTGGTAAAGTACCGAGTATATCGTGCTGAACAGCCAATTGTTCCATCAGATATTGAAAATGGAAATTATACTCATTTCAGTGAAGTCGACGCTTGTCTCGCTGAGCAAGATGCTTTCGAATGTCTCGATCAAGAAAGGAGTGCAATTTTCTTTACGTCTCACAGTTCAAATGGATCATATCATTATGCAATTACGACTGTGTTTTCAAATGGTACTGAATTTGGTTTAGTTGAAATGAACGTTTCACAAAACTATGTACCTGTTATTGAGGACTCAAATCCTATTTCCACTCCGTTTAATCTCCGAGCAACATACGATGGAGATACTTCTGAGACGGTCTTAGAATGGGATAATACTGTCCCAGTTTTCTTCCCTGGCCAGTTGACTGAAACTGGATTAAATGCCTATACGATTCGTATTTATGAGCATATAATTCCAGCAACTAGGGAGAATTGGGCAAATATCAATCCTTCTCTTGTTGCTACAGATTTACCTGCTGGCACCAATAGCTATCGTCTTGCAGTCCCCGATGGAATAGACAGAGATGTATACTATACTGCAACGTTAGTAGATATGGGCTACGAAGATTATCGTATGTTAACTTCTAATTCACTAAGTGAGCCTTTACGAGAGGATAATCGCGCCCCATCTCCTGCCATTGAGGTTGCAGCCTCATTCTCTCCTGATGCCTCCTCAGGTTTTGGAACAACTAGAGTAGTTTGGACAGACGATCCTTACGAGGATGGAAATGAGACATACAAAATATGGAGAAGCTCAACACCATTTGGACAGAATGTTTCCGGAGCAACACTCGTGGGATCATCTTCAGCAGGTGTAGAGTTGTTCGACGTTGTCATAGATCAAGGAACCCTAGGCGAATCGTATTATGCTGTAACAATTTCAGATTGGGTCGACAATCATGATGGGTTGGTGTCTTCAGGATCAACTTCTACTTTGATTTTTGAAGATACATTCAATCCTTGGATTGCTGAGCCAACCAGTGTTTCTGCAACATACATGAATGGAGTTACAACAGTTAATTGGAATGATCAGATGGGGGCAGAAGGTGAAGTTTACCATGTTTATCGCTCAGTAGGAACCCGCCTGACATCTGCTTCTAATCTTACTTTGGAGGCTGAATTGATAGCTACTGTTCCAGATGGTGTCCAAACAACATCAACATCTGTAACATCTGGAGTTGTCCAGACTTCTTACTATTGTGTAACTACTGAAGCGCGTTACGGATATGTAAATGGTACATATGAGGACACACGTTTCGTTCAGAATTGTTCTGAACCTACTTTGGAGGATACACGAATGCCAAATCCTGCTTTTGTTTCAGAACCGCAATTATCAGTATTGTCTTCTCAAAAGTACATTCTAGTTAGTTGGATAAATAATATCGATGAAACAGATGAGACTTACTCCATTTGGGCCCATTCTGGTAATCCATGGGGTATTGAAGAGTGGGAACAAGAAGATGTTCTAACCTCGAATGTCAGTGGAGCCGAAGAGTGGGTCCTTCTAATGGACAACATCGAAGAACCAGGCGAAGGAACAACAACCATTTATCGAAATATCAATCTTGATTTGGGAATAGATCAATATCGATGGTATGCAATTACAACTACAGATATGTGGGGCAATGAAAACTTAGCAATTTCATCACCTGGAAACGTTTGGCGTGTTCATGAAGATACAACTGCGCCTTCAGCAGAAATCACCATCGAGGGCGAGGATGATGATGGCGATGACTTCATTGCGAAGGCATTAACTCTCGGTGATTACGAACTTCTTTTCAAAGTAAATGAGATGTTATCTGAAGATCCAGTAATCAACGTGACCACCACAGATTATGATGAGGTTGCAGGTACTGGTTATGCATTTACCGAACAAGGAGGGATGGTTCGTGCAGAACCAGTCCCGGGTAGAGAACTGACTTATCGATTGAGGATGACATTGCCTAATGGCTTGTCTAATGCAGATCTTCATGTTGAGTATACATTGGTAGATCAAGCAGGAAACACTGAGACAAACATAGTAGAGGGTTGGCCTATAGATGTACAAGATCCAAACATTCAGATGTATTCTCCTGGCACATCCAGTACCTACCTGTATGGAGAATATGTTCGAGTTCATGGTAGTGTTAGTGACGATGTAGGGGTTGATTTTGTTCGAATCAAGTTTGAGAAAGGTCTTGCTGAATCAACTATTGTTCGTACTGAATGGTTCAATGTTACTGATATCACTGCATTAGATGATGATGGCAAAATCTTCGTCTTTGAATATGTAGATCCTGCAGCATCATGGCCTGATAAGGGGGCACAGAAACTGATAGTTCAAGCAGGAGATGCAGCAGGCAATATCCGAGAGATTTCGATAATATTCACAGTAGATCTATGTCAACGAACTGTTAGTGGATTTACCGTATGTGCTTCTTCAATTGATGACCTCAATCCTCCAGATGTAGATGCTGATGGTGTTAGAGACGATATGGATATGTGTATAGAACCGACTCTTGGCGAAGAAGTAGATGCTTCAACTGGTTGTGCTTCTCCGGGATTATTTTCTGGCACATACATCCTTGTTTATGCAATGGGTGGCCTCAATCTTGTTTTGTTGATCGCAGCAATATTAGCTGCCTCAATGGCTAATGCCAATCCTACCAAGAAACGTCGAGGTGATGAAGAAGATATGCACGATGAAGATGATTGGATGGCTGACTTCATGAGTGGAGGAAGTGCTCAAGGTTCTCCAGATGATGTTCGTTCCGACATGGCTTCCTTGAATACCAAGAGTGAGGAGAAGGAAGAAAAACAGGTAGAGGAAGAAGATGATATTTTCCGAGAGAAGGTATCTCGACCAAAGCGTCGAACCAAGAAGAAATCCGATTCGGATGACGATGATGAGGATGACGATGACGATGAAGAAAGTTCTCGCCCGCGTGTACGTCGCCGAAGTGTTCGCCGCCGTTCCTCCTAGGCGGTTTTCCATGTTTGGAATGGACGACCCTTCAAAGGTTGTTGAACAGATTAGAAATTACATTGCTGAAGGGCGTTTGGAATTAGCGGAAGTAATGGCTCAGGAACTTTCTACCCATCTCCTTAACTCTAAGAGAAACAATGACTTGGATCGTACCCTTGTGTTGGTTCTTAGAGAATGGACCCTTGTTCTTTTCATCAAAGAACAATGGAAAGAGGCACGTGCCGCATCATTGAGATTGTCTAAGGCTCGAAGGATTGAGATCCGTAGACTTCGTTCATTGGGGGATGTTGATGCACTTTCCAGTGGTTTACAATTAGAGATTGAAGATTTGGTACTTCATGGAAGAATTGAATCATCTAGAGGACGCTTTAGAGCATCTAGAAAGTGGTTTTCTACTGCAATAAAAAGGGATCCAAATCACATTGAAGCACGTCTTTCTAGAATCGGTTCTCGATGGAGAATTAGAGGGTCCCTCAAAGGAGGGAATAGTGATGTGAAAGATTTACTAAAAACACTTGATAGAAGCGCAGGTGTAGAAAGGATTGGAGGAGTTTTAGGGATGAGAATTTCAGAATCATCTTTGGTTTCAACAGATAGAATTCTTGAGATAATTGAAGGATGTTGTGATTCATCTCTTGGGCTTTCGACCATAGTTGTTGAACGATCACAGATATTGAAAGAAAGAATACTTTCTGAAATCAATCAAATTCAATCAGGAGAAAGGGAATCTAATGCTAGGCTTGCTGCTGCCATAGATTCGTTAACACCATCGTTAGATTATCACAAATATTCGTCGAGTTAATCAACGGGTCCTTTGTATTCCAACCATTTCCTACAAGAATGGCACCAAGTCCACTTCCCTCCATTTGCTACTGCTTCTTGTATTGGCCCATTGCAATGAGGGCAATTTTCCTCTGTGGTCATATTTTCTGTTGAATCGTCATTTAATCGATTCATCATGAGATATCCAATTGAACCGAGAAGTGCAATTGTCCCAATAATCAATAATATCAATAATGTCGAATTTTGATTACTTGAATCAGATACATCTTCACCATTAGGGGAATTTTCAGAAGGGCCATCAACAATCACTTCAGGTGGACAAGAGCAATCCAATGAATTGGGGTTTGAACCATCCCAACAAATGACTTGAGGACAAACAACCTCATTCTCAGCATCATTACTATTATTGGAATTGTTGTTCCCAATTTCTTCTTCTGGAGGCTGACAAATTAATGGGTCACTGGAATCATAATCAAAAGGTAAACCAGAACTACTTTCGGGAACACATCCATCATTATCTGGGTCTCCATGTGCTAAGAAATCGAAGGGAAAGAGGTCACCAGATTCAATTCTTAGTCCCGTATTTGGATCAATTGTAAAGGAGTAATTGTCACCATTGCCATCACCATCAAGATCTATACATTGAGTATTATCGTTAGGAAAGGCATCACCAAATGCAGGAGTTCTGTAACCATCATTGTCTGTTTCATAGGTATAATTGTCTCCACAACCGTCACCATCTCTATCTGTACTTTGTCTATAATCTGCTGGAAAAGCATCACCTGAATCTATTCTCAATCCATTGCTTCCAATGATGAAAGTATGTGAATCACCAACTCCATCTCCATCAGAATCTCTTGATTGGAATGGGTCATCAACAAATGCATCCGCAACCCCTAGAGGATGTGCAAGCCATTCTAGATCAGGATCTGAGACCCCATCACCATCTGAATCAAGACAACCGAAACGGTCGATATTGGATTCACCAGGTGCGAGAGGACAGTAATCCCCCTCATTTCCATCTGAATTATCTCCGAATCCATCATTATCCGAATCTGTCCATTGAGTTTGGTCATTTGGAAATGCATCGATTTCATCGGGCACACCATCAAGATCTAAGTCTGAGATGAATCTAGTAATACTGCCTGTATGATTTACAATTATCAGAGCTCCATTTTGACTAATGCCCATTCCTCTAGGGATTCCAGAGATAGTTAGGGAAGTGACGATTGTCTCATTGAATGGGTCGATGAATTCGATTTTTCCTGTTGTTGATGTAGAAACATCTCCCGAACCTACAATCACTCCTTCCCCATTAATATCAATTGCAATCGAGAAAACTTCCCCATCAACAGGTATATTTCGAAAAACCTGATCTTGAACAGGATCATACATCTTCACCATTGAATCCCATCCAGCAGTAATTAGTATCCCTTCAAACCACTTGTTTACTCCGGAATAATTCTCATGAGAATATACAATTCCTTCATCAGTCCAAGTCAAAGGATCTGGACCACTTGTTGTCCACAATCTCACCCCTCCCTCTTGGCTGATTGAACTCATCCGTTCTCCAGTTGAATCAAATGCAATAGTCCAGTGAACTTCTGGGTATCTCCATTCTCGAAGAATCTGTCCTGCTTGGGAAATAACTGCAATAACTCCATCAGCACTAGTGTTGTTGGGATTTTCTCCAAACGTTGCAATAATCTGGTTATGCATATTTACACGAGCTCTTCCAAACACTGAGACAGTATTAGTGGCCGCCAAATCAATAGTCCAGACATTCTTATTTTGTTCATCACAAGCAACTATTTTACCATCACTAAATCCAATAATTACTTCCTCTTCTAACCATTCAACACTCTTAGCAAATGGAATAGTATCAATGGGTTCTCCGAAATTAGGATGATGGCATTGTCGATTTCTCAATCCTAAATCTAAATCCCAAACTGTAACCACTCCACCTGAGTTCGCCATTGCTACCAAATCCCTGTTAGAGGATATTGCAATTTCACGAGTCAATCTAGTCCCAACTCTGCTATGAAATGTTAACCCGGAAGCATCTTCCCCCCAGATTTCGATAGTCCCATCTCTTCCTGAAGATGCACTTAACCCTGAACTGCTTGAAGATACATCCAATACATCTGCTGGAACTCCTTCTCCACCATTTACGAAACTGTGCCACCCAACATCATTCAGAATTGAACCCATTTGATCAATGAACATCATTCTACCAGGATCATGGAGTCCAACCAATAATTCGTTGCCGCTATTTGACCATGCTATCGATGAAATATTTTGAGGAATCGGTGAGTACCATTCTATTTGCCCGTCAATATGGTGGAAATTAGTTACTACACCTTCATTTGGCCGATTCCAGCCAACAGTGTAACTTTCACCCGTTGAATCCCAATCAATTGCCCAAGCAGTTACTTCATTCCCTGAACCTGCAATTGCCCTGTCCCATAATAGTTCCATTTCAGGTACTGAATATCCAACGACACGATCCTGATTCTGATTTTGTGAAAAATATCGGAGGGTACTAGCAACAACACTACCATTTGGTGAGAGTGAACAATCTGTTGGCATTGATGACGTATAGATACTATTTGGATTCCCACTTCCTCCCATGAGGTAACTCGTTTCTACGGTTACAATTTCCCCAGGGATATTGGGATTATCTATTCCCCCACATATCACAACTCTACTACGATCTTCGGAGATATCCATTCCCCATAGAAATCCATTTTCAGTACCAGTAAATCCCTTTGCCCAAGTCATTTGATACCCGGTGGTGGAGTTAATCGGCCAATTACTTCCTGTGTCAATAATCTCGAATACTACCAAATCATCATCAGAATCTGCAATCAAAAGATGTTCTGAATCAAGCCACATTACGTCAACTAAAGGGTCAGGATGTGGCGAGTAGAAAACAACTCGTCCATCTGTTATATTCCATACTAGTACCCTTTTTTCATTGATATCTACTCCTGCAATCATTGATCCATCAGGTGAGAAATCAATCCCCCAAAGAGCACCCGTTGTATCAGGTCTCCAAAAGTCTGCTTGGAACCCCCCTCCACTTGGGGGTTCAATCGTTTGATTCCATTGTAGACTCTGAACCTCCTTCTTTGAATCTTCATCCAATTGTGTAGTCGTAGGGCTGAAAGTTCCAATCATTGTTGAGGTCAATAATAGAAAAATTACCAAAAATGAACAAACCCTCAACTGTAGCCTGCCCATGTTCCTCCAAACCCCCTCCTTCGCTTGACTGTTTGGCTTCCGCAATCAAACAAATACACTCTAATCGTCAAAATGTACCCTTTTATTGTCGATATGGTTATGATGGCTACGAATACGCTGCCCTCATGCGACATATTATCGATCGTGTTTTGGAATTGCAGGATTCAGATCCTGAACTACCTATTGCCCCTGCTCCACAAGACGGAGATTTAGCAGAATTATTGAAGACTTTACAGCCTAGAATACGGGTTTTTGGATGCGGTGGTTGTGGAAATAATACCGTCTCTCGTCTTACCGAAGAAGGACTTCTAGATGACGAATATGTTGTTGGATGGGCAATCAATACTGATGCTCAACACCTTCTTCGTATTCAGAGTGGACATAAGATGCTCATTGGTAGAACTGCTCGGGGAAGAGGAGCAGGAGGAGATCCAGAAATGGGTGAACGAGCAGCATATGAATCTGAAAGGCAGTTGACTGAATCAATCGATGATTGTGATCTTGCATTTGTTACAGCAGGTTTGGGTGGTGGAACTGGAACAGGTAGCGCTCATGTTATTGCCAGACTAGCAAAAGCAGCAGGAGCACTAACAATTGGTGTTGTAACTTATCCATTCAATTCAGAGGGTACTCAAAGACGTCAGAATGCAGATTGGGGTCTTGAGCGATTGAGAGAAGTATGCGATACAGTAGTAGTATTACCGAATGATCGCCTTTTGGAAGTTGAAGGAGTTCGAGACCTTCCCATTGCTGCTGCCTTCCGAGTTGCAGATGAGTTGTTGATGCGATCTATTGCAGGAGTTACTGAATTAATTGCCAAGGAAGGTTTGGTAAATCTTGACTTTGAAGACCTTCGTTCAGTTATGGTAAATGGAGGAGGTACTGCAATGATTGGTTATGGGGAAGGAAGAGGGCCGGATCGATCAGAGTATGCAACTCGTCAAGCTTTAGAATCTCCATTATTGGACATTGATGTCTCTGATGCACGCGGTGCCTTGGTCAATGTTGTTGCTGGAAAGAGTCTGACTTTGGGCGAAGCAGAAATGTGCGGACAAATAATCCGAGAGAGCATCAATCCTAATGCAAGAATCATTTGGGGTGCAACTGTTGATGAATCATTAGGAGAGGAACTCCGTGTGTTGATTGTGTTAACTGGAGTACGAAGCGAACAAATTCATGGAACATCATTACAGAACCGTTCTAGAAGCATCAGGTCTCGTTCAACTACCTTCATTCGTT
>DASCRU010000239.1:0-8466 GCA_034400015.1 Candidatus Thalassarchaeaceae archaeon
GGATTTTGATCAGAATGCGAGTGAAGATGGGTATACCTCAGGCAAGGAATGGTTCCTCTATGCCGGAGCCCTTCGCGAGCCGTCGTTCAACGATTCCTGGTCTTTTTCTGTTGCTGATCCAACTCCACTACATATTGTCACTGATTACGAAGAAGATAGTGGAGATACTCATGCTTTGCATGATTTCTTTGAGACAGTAATTAGCGCAGATGGTACCTGGTTAGGAATTGCGTATCAAGAGAACGTAGGTCTCCATCCATTCGAGGAGAACGAAGAACAAAGATACATCAAGTTCGTTCGTGGAGAACTAGATGTTTGAACATCTAGACGCTTATTGGTGCTTTGATGTGAGGATGATGGTTGTATTCCAAAATTGATATGTCTTCATTGCTAAAGTCATCAATTTCAGTACATTCTGAATTCAATTTAAGAATCGGCCATTCCAAAGGTGTTCGAGAGATTTGTTCCCTTGCTTGATCTAGATGGTTCATGTATAGGTGTGCATCACCTATTGTATGGACAAAATCTCCTGGTTTGAGCCCCGTTACTTGAGCGACCATACAACATAGAAGGGAATAGGATGAGATATTGAAAGGAACTCCTAGAAAAACATCCGCTGAACGTTGGTATAGGTGTAGAGAAAGTTCTCCATTTGCGACGTAAAATTGGAAGAATGCGTGGCATGGCATTAATGCCATTTCATCGAGTTCACCAACATTCCATGCACTGACAATGATTCGCCTACTTCCTGGATTTGTTTTAATCATCTCAACAGCATTTTGTAATTGATCGATTATTCTTCCATCATTTGCTTCCCATTTCCTCCATTGTTTTCCATAAACTGGGCCTAAATCTCCATTCTCATCTGCCCATTCATTCCAAATCCTAACCTTGTTTTCTTGAAGGTATTTTACATTCGTATCTCCACTAACGAACCATAGGAGTTCGTGAATCACAGATGGCCAGTGTACTTTCTTTGTAGTAACAGCTGGAAACCTTCTTCGTAGATCAAATCGCATTTGATGCCCAAATACTGAAAGAGTGCCTGTACCGGTCCGGTCATCTTTTTCTATACCCTCAAGAAGGATGCGACGCATGAGTTGTTGGTACTCTTCCATGGCGACCGGGTGTCCCCTGAGAATGGTAGGCCCTTCAACGATGCGGCTGATTTCAAGGTGCGCCAAGTGCTGAAAGAGAACCCATTAATTGGTCTGTAAATCGCCGATATAACATAGCCATCTCTTTTTCCCGTTCTGAATCTTCTGCATCGGCAATTGATTGCAGATCTTGTTCCGAAAATCCTCCTCCTTTTGGATGATGAATCCACTCTCTCCAAGTAATTCCTTCGCCAACAGACATCGTAATTGGTGTACTAATTCTAAACATACTAGAACCTGGTTTGAGCATCTTATGTGTGTCCAATAGAGCAATCGGATGGAGGGGGACATCAGGGAATGTAGCTGCTAATCTAGCAACTCCTGTTTTCCCCTTCAACATAAATGGAGGTTCAGTCCTTCGTGACCTTGTCCCTTCTGGGAATATACCCATGGCGCCTCCATTACTGAGAACTTGTTTTGCATTAATCAGAGCATCTTTTGCCCCAGATTCACGATCAGTCTCAATCTGACCTGTAGTGGTCATGACGAACCGTGTGAATGCTTGACTGTAATGTTCTTTTTTGGACAAGAAACGTAGAGTTCTCCTAGACCCGACAATCATCAGGATTGGATCTACATGTGCCAAATGGTTTCCTGCTAGAATGACTGCTCCTTTCTTTGGTATCCGTTCTGCTCCTTTGGTCCTAATACGGAAAATAGAACGAAGGATGACGGGCCCAATCCGTAGAATCAGTGGATATAGGGGAGTGAATGGCAGTTTTGATTTGCCTTTGATTCCCGACAAGGTTGTCAATGTGTCTACTGCATTGCTCCCCATGGTTAGATTCGATGGTGACTTGTTATTGACGCTTACCCGTTGATTTAGCGCAGAGTCCATGAATTACCGATTTTTCGCAAGTGCATGAATACGGAAATGTGTGCCATTATCGGAGTCATATTGATTCTTACAGCACCATGTGTTTCTGCCGTAGAATCAGATTATCAGTATGATGATGATGGTTGGTTAATTCGATTGGCTGGTCCTGAACGACTATCTCTTGGGGATGAATTTGCATGCCATGGTATGCCTGATGTAAATCCACTCGATGATCCAAATAGTGTGGCTGCCTGCATTTCATACCTCAATGAACGTATTCATGCATCGAAATGGGGTGAAAACCCTCTCACTTTTGGTTTGCCTGATTACTCCCCATCTAACATTAATTCTGAAAATCTTTCAGATGCCCTAATTTCAGCAGGTATTCATGTGGTCGATAATTCAGATTTTGGTCCCAATGATGGCACATTCAATTCGTTTGAAGTAAATGCTGGCTCTCTTGAGAAGAGTGTTGCCAGTGTCGATGCAATCAGGTCTGCATCGAACGATGAGGGGATTGTGGTTTTATCTTGGATAGCAGAAATGGAAGATTTGAATGTGAGAAAGGATAGTGATGTTGTATCATGGATAGAAGGTGAATCATTTTGGTTTACTACCCCTGGTGAAATTATTTCAAGTAAATCTCATGCAATGATTAGCCATATCAATTCAAGTGATTCATCAGTAATCGTTGAACAGCCGAATGCAATCCAAGGATTATGGAATACTCCTGGTAATTCATTGATTACAGCAATTGATTCAGAGGGTGCAGGATTATCAGTTCTTTCAGTATCATATTCAAATGGAACAGCATTGGAACAATTAGACTCAATGGACCGCCATCTGTCTGAAGGTTGGAGATTTGAAAATGGATCTATGCATCTATCTTTGATGCCTGGTTCTCTTGTGACGATTCAATTTAATTCTAATCAATCACTAGAATCCGTACAAGTTTCTAATAATACATTCAATGGTTTGATTCCATTAATTGTATATGGTGAACATGTTACAGATCTTTTTGAATGGTCTTCTGGATTCAAAGATTCACCAATTCGATTCACATGGTTGATCGAACCTCGATCAGTAACACAGATGAATTGGATTTTACCAATTATCGCAGGATTGGTAGGAATCATCACTGTATTTTACATGCGTAGGCTAATACAATCTGATGACCCTTCTCCAGAGTTATTTCGAACATTATTTGAATCGGAATAAAAATTATTCTTGAAACAAATTGATATCATGTAACGAATATTCCTGAATACATCGTTCAAGTAAATTAGAATCAACACCTTCAGGGGGGTAGATTCCAATTGGAGCATTATCGTCTAGCAAGAACTTGACTACTGCGCAGGTAATTGCACCAGTAGTTCGGGCCATCGAAGAACCATTTTCCCTTCCTTCATCATCCAATATCCATCTTGAGGAACCTTTTCCTTTTCCATAAACTTCCATCCAAGTAAATTCAGGCCTATCTGAGTCCCATGTCCATGCATCAACCAATTGACTTTCAGATAATGTGTCCTTACTGGAAATGTACCTGTCGATGTGCCCTGGCCATCTTACTGTTGCCTCAATTAATTCATTTGCTTCCACTGAATCTAGGACTGAACGCAATCCATCGGTTAGAAAAGCTTCCATTTCTCCACGTCCTTCTACATGGAATAGTGTTCTTTCAGACAATGCAGGAAGTGTCACTACATCTCCATCTCTAATAATTCTAGCAGGCCGAGTATATTCTTCAATTACATCAATGGGCGAGAAAGGAGCCATGTAACTCCATTCGTCATCACTTTCAACTGGATTGCCACCTACTCGAACTCTGCCAATGGATAATCGGCCATGCCTTTTGTTGCATTCTTTCAAAAGTAGGTTCGACAATCCTGGAGCGACTCCTACATCGTAAATCAGACATGCTCCATGTTTGACCGCAATTTCATTCATTTCTCTAGGATCTTCCGGGGTGAATGCTAAGTCAGCAATCATTGCACCGGTCTCAAGAAGACTTTTTCTTACACTGTGCCCAATTCTTCCCGGTAATGCATTTACAATTACATTTACATCTAGTGAAAAAATCAACTCATCATTCACTTTTTGATGAATTGTTTCCGCAACATCTTCTAATTTTGATATCGCTTTTTGATCAGAATCTACTACAAGCACATGGTATCCTTGTGATGCAAGATTTTGTACAATCCACCTACCAACTAGACCTGCTCCGAGGACAGCGACCTCTGCCATGAATTGCAACACTCCACTCGGGTCTTGATTGCGTCGATGAAAACGGTCTTTGACATCAATAATGAGAGAAGGATTGATGCCACTAGGGTAAACCCTTGAGGCGTGGATGAGGGCATTCGTATCGATCCGTGGTCATCTCAACAGTCGACAGACTACTCTAGAATCCGTGATCAATTTGGATTAGGAACCATACAAGGAATGGATATTCCAGATCCAAGTATGCTTCATCGTCGTGGAATTATTTTTGCACAGAGGGATCTCGATGTTGTTTTAGATGCTGCAAGGAAGAAGGATCCCTTTGGAGTGCTAACTGGATTAATGCCATCTGGTCGAATGCATTTAGGTCATAGTATGGTGATTGAACAGGTGAAGTGGTTTCAAAATCAAGGAGCAGACGTAACCATTGCAGTAGCAGATTTGGAAGCCCATGCAACAAGAGGGATGTCTCTCGAACAATGTCGAACCAATGCTTTGAAGGAATATGTTCTCAATTACGCAGCATTAGGACTTCAATCCGAACAAACTTCAGTATATTTCCAAAGTACACGTCCAGCAGTTCAGCGAATTGGCTTCACACTTGGTAAACGAACCACACTTTCTGAAATGGAATCTATCTATGGTTTCCAAGGAGATTCTAATTTAGCTCACATCCAAGCACCTCTGGTTCAAGCTGGCGACATACTTCATCCTCAATTTGAGGAATATGGGGGTTTACGTCCAATTGTAGTTCCTGTTGGAGTTGATCAAGACCCTCATATTCGATTGACTCGTGATCTTGCGTCTAGGTCAAATTGGTTTAATGTAAAACCTAGGAAAGCGGGCGGCCTTTCTATAGCCCTTTCAATCCAGGATGAAAATGCCTCAACCTTTGGTGTTGGTGAACGGGGTAGAGTTGATCGTGAAATCCGATCGAATATATTTGCTTCAATGCATAATGCATTGTCTTCATTTGGTTTCTCTGATATTAATTCTAATCCTAAACACGGATTAATTGAGATTCCTGCTGCCACAAAACGAGATATGGGCTCAATAAAAATTGCATTATTGGGATTGGAAAGACAACTAGGTGGACTTGGATTACTCCCTCCTTCATCTACGTATCATCGATTTGCAATAGGCATGACTGGAGATAAGATGTCTTCTAGTAGACCTGAGACTACAATTTTCCTTGATGATTCCGTTTCAGATATGGAGAAGAAGGTAAAGCGTGCAATGAGTGGGGGGCAATCCACGGTCGAAGAACATCGTCGTTTGGGTGGAGATTGTGAAAAGGATGTCGCTTTCCAGTACCTCCATACATTTTTTGAAACAGATGATATGGCGCTGGAAGAGATTCGTCGTGAATATTCATCAGGAAGAATGTTGGCCGCAGAGATCAAACAAATTTGTATTGATAAGGCATCTGAATGGTTGACTAACTTGGATGAAAAACGCAATTCAATTGGCGATCAAATCGATGATTTTTTGGCACATGATGCCTTTTAATTCAGCCCACCAGCATCGAAAATTGGTATCTCTGTACCAATTGCTAATTCATTACATTCTTCTGCTGTAAGTTCCCATTGTTCAGTATCTGAATGGAGAATTCCGCTATGCCCCATTGGATCAAGTATTTCCAACGTAAGTTGTATGTTTTCTCCAGATAATGCGGTTTCTAATGATGAGAGTATCGATTTGATTTTTTCGATTTCATCTGGCGAATCGTTTTCTGAATCCTGCGAACGTTGCAACATCAATACTGTGTCACGAAATCTAACTAGTACTCCTTCAACATTTGATACATAACCTGACGAATCATTCCCTGGTTCTACTTCTAAACCTAGTTCTGGGATTCGAATAGTTCCGCTACTACCTCGAATTACTCTAGCAGTTAGAGTGACGGGTAGGATGAGTATTCTATTCCCTATGGGTCCCTTAGATTCAGCAGGGATAAAGTCAGTTCGTCGCCACCCACATGATTCACATCCTAAGGTAATTTGAGTATGTTCTCCAAAATATGGAATCTCGTCAATATGAACAGACATTATCAATCCATTTTCTGAGAAACAAATAGGGCAAGGATGCTCCACAATACTTTCTATGGATGTCACCCTCTACGATCGATTTTCTCAGTAGCTCGAACTCTTGGAGGTAGAATCAGAATTCTGGTTTCACCCATTTGCACCAATTCTCCACCTAGGTCACGTTCAACAAAGGCGGCCAATCTTTCGACTACAGCATTAAATTCAGTTTGTCGAGCCATTAGTCTTCTTGTATCTAACATTACTATGTCTCCATCAGATGCCCAGTCTAGCAATTGTGGTAATCCAGTGATATCTAGAATTTCAGCACGATGCAGAATAATGCCACTAGGTATTCTTGGAATTGGAGCATCGGGGAATCTAGCATCCAAAAAGTGGAATGCTTCTCCTTCTCTTGCATTTGGGGCGCGAGGTTCGTCGGAAATTGGTAACCATCGTGGTTCTCCAGCGTCCCCCATGAGTCAACCTGCACTATGGCAAGTCATGAACCTGAGGGTGATTCGCATAGATTGACCATCTCTTACGGCGAATTCATAAGGGGCCGTGAAATATTGAAGTATACCTGAAGGCTTTCGCTAGATGGAGGGAATCAAGATGGACGGAGTTATGGAACAGGTAAAGACTGGAACGAGTACTGTTGGAATTACTTTCGACGGAGGCGTGGTTGTAGGTGCAGATCATAGAGCTACTATGGGTCATTTTGTAGCAAATAAGAGTGTTCAAAAATTATTCAAAATTGCCGATAATTTGGCATTAACTACTGCAGGTTTGGTAGGGCATGCTCAAGCACTTAGTAGGTCATTAGCCGCAGAAATGGCACTTTTTGAACTAAAGCGAGGTCATCAGATGTCTGTAAAAGGTGCTGCGACCCTCACTGCAAATATTCTTGGAGGCCGTCCTCATTGGGTACAATTACTCATCGCTGGAGTGGATGAAGAAGGAGGACATGTGTATTCTATTGATTCCGCAGGTGGTTCTATCCCAGATTCATATTGTGCTACTGGTTCAGGGTCTCCTTACATGTATGGTGTTCTAGAAGATAAGTTCCGAGAAGGTATGACTCGTGATGAGGCAGTTGAAATTGCCGCTCGAGCCCTACTAGCATCTGCTCAGCGTGATGCTGCATCAGGAAATGGCATGGATCTCTGCGTTATTACTCCAAAAGATGGTTTCCAACTTGTTAGTGAAGATGAACTTGAGACTTTGTTCAAATCACTTTGATTAAATTACATTCCCCGGCGCCCGCGCGTCGCCCTTGGTCATGTGCGGATGCTTGGGTATAGGAGTGATTCTAGATGAGAATGACGTTGACTGAAATAAAGAAAAAGGCGAAGGAAGTCATCCCTGATGGAATTCCATACACAGTGGACCTAGAAGCAGGTACTATTGCCATAATTACTCCGACACCCGACGTTTTCGCAGAACAAGGAAATTCATTGACAGTTAAATTAGCCAAAGCAGTTCGAAGAAGGATTGTCATACGGCCAGATTCTTCTATTCTAGCAAAAGAAGAAGAAGTCATGAAACAAGTAAGGGAAATAGTTCCTGATGAAGCTGGTATTTCGAATATATGGTTGGATCCAGCACTTGCAGAGGTTACGATTGAGTGTACCGATCCTGCTAAGGCTATCGGGCCAAAAGGCTCCCACCTTGTTGAGTTAAGAAATACACTAGGTTGGTTGTTTAGAGCAGACCGGTCCCCTGCAATTGAATCCAAGACACTGAATAATATTCGTCGATATAGGAAGGAAACCGCAGATGAACGAAGAGATTTGCTTCGTAAGTTCGGGACTCGAATATACCGGCCAAAGAGATCGAGTACTCCCTGGGTAAGACTCACTGCCCTAGGGTCATACAGAGAAGTTGGTAGAGCAATGCACATGGTCACTACTAATGAGAGTAAAATTCTCGTTGATTGTGGTGCAAAACCTACCACCAATCGTTCTGAAATTCAACCATTCTTTGATGCCCCTGAACTTCTTCCTTTGGAGAATATCGATGCGGTAGTGATTACTCATGCACACGTTGATCATATCGGAATGCTCCCTGTCCTTTTCCGTTACGGATATCGTGGACCTGTTTACTGCACTCCTCCTACGAGGGATCTGATGACTCTACTACAACAGGATTACATCAAGGTCAGTAGGATGGAATTAGGAGATGATGTACCTTACAGTCGCTCAGATATCGAGACTTGTATTAAGCATGTAATTGATGTTGGATATGG